>JAICPV010000163.1 GCA_025929655.1 Pyrinomonadaceae bacterium | reverse complement strand
GGAATAAAGGCATACACCGGTAACGTCCTTTTATTTGAACGTTTAACAAAAAAACGCCCGTTCCGCGAGGAACGAGCGTTCTTTGTCGAAATTGAAACCGCCGCTAATCGCACTGGCAGGTCTCCACGTACCTGACCACTCTGCGGACCGGCGCCCTCCGGGTCACGGCTTTCTTGCGACTGACGGTGGTCCTGCTGGCCGTTCGATAGCTCACAGGCACTAAAGCGCGATACTCCCGATATTCGCGCCGCTCGTCGGCTATCGCATCCTGCCAACCGTAATAGTTGTCCCTCGTGGGATTGCTCCTATATTCGGCGTATTCGCGTTCGCGCTCTCGTGCAGCAGCCCGCCATTCCTGATATTCGTCGTTAACGTCGCTGTCCGCCACGACCCATGTCCGGGTACCGCGCGGGTATCGCTGCGATACCTCGATCGCAAGCAAATATTCCTCATATTCGCGGTTGGCATCTCGCTGCGCCGACCGCCAATCCAGATAATTACCTTTCTTAGGATTATTCAGATACTCACGATGCTCGCGTGCGGCCTCGCGTTTAGCTTTCTGCCATTCCTCCAATTCATCGTGGGGACTGTCCTGTGCGACGGCCGAGCCGACTGCGCCGAGTAATACGAAACAACCAAATATCGCACTAATTCTCTTCGAGATGTGGAAACGTGTCATATTTACCTCCTTGACGGGCGTCCGCTTGTTTGAATTTCGGAGAGCACGGACGCATAAAAACATTTCGATCGTTCTAATTCGATTCAGATTCAGTTTAATTTCACAAAATAGCAATGAACGTGCCACAGAATACATTCATATCTGTGTTAATATTCCCTCGAAAAAAGTGAGGATAAAATGAACGATCTTGAAGTTGGCAGCAGCGTGAAATGCGGAATTTGCGGGCGCGAAACGAAGGTGCAGTTCGTGACGGAACGTGAGGGCGGAAAGGCATTCGACCTGGACTGCATGCATCGAAATGCGCTTTGCCCGAACTGCGGCGTACTTGTTCGGGACGACAGCGAAACTATTCAAAAGGTCGAGCCGCTTTGCAGAACATGCAGCCCGGAGGCGTTTGAAGATGAAGATTAAGGCGATTTTTGTAGTTTTTGTTTTGGTACTTTGTTCTTCCTCCTTCGGCCAGGACGCACGGGACGCGGCGGACCTGACGAAATTGCTTAATGATTTCCTCGCCGGTGCGGGCAAAAATGATCCGGCGATACATGACCGTTTCTGGGCCGACGACCTGATCTACACCCGCTCGGCAGGCGTTCGCACGAACAAAGAGGAATTAATGAAAGGGGTGCGTTCGGCCGAGCCAAAAAAAGAAGGCGATCCGACCACTGTTTTCACGGCCGAAGACGTCAAGATCCAGCAATACGGCAACACCGCCGTCGTTGCTTTTCGCCTGGTCAGCACGACGACCAAAGCCGACGGCACCAAAACCGTCGGTAACAACCTGAACACCGGAACCTTCGTCAAGCGCAAAGGCGAATGGCGCGCAGTAGCCTGGCAATCGACCGTCGTTCCTCCACCGCAGCCCGCGACCGCCGCTGTCCCGACAACCGGTGCGGCGAAACCCGTGACTCTCGCCGCCTCGACCTCAACCGAGGCGTCGGATCCTAAAACCGAAACAGTGGATCGCAAATACGTCAAAGGCCCGCGCGGCGGATGCTATTACATGAGCACCGGCGGGAGCAAGGTTTACGTGGACAAAAAATTCTGCCCGTAGATCAAGCAGACCTCGATCGAGGTTATCCTGAATCAGAGGTTATCCTGAATCAGATGAGTGCCCTGTTGGAGCCGGCAGAAATGAACTTCTCATTTCGCTTCGCAGTAATGTATCGAACATTTACCCAGTGCGGCTCGCGCCAATCTTTCATTGATTGTCGGAAATAAAACTCGTATTGGGCCAGTTCTGATCGGAGAAACGAATTATGATTCCCATGCATTCCATAAGATCGTTTTGCTTCATTGTCGTTCTTGTTTTTCTACCCTCCATAGCTCATGGGCAATCCCAGGCGTTTTTTTTCGACGACCCAGCAATGTTTGAAAAGGCGTCGCAAAGTGTGCGCACCATCAATTTCGATTCGGTGGCACCTGCCAAAGGGTTCGGTAAATACGCGCCCAATGTGGGGTTGAAGGTCGACGGGATCACTTTTCGGACGATCGGCGGCGCAAGGTTCGGGTCTGGAACGATCTACGTGCCCAGTGCTCACTACATAGCCGGGAACCCGGGGCTCAAGATGTTGGACGGTGCTCACCTCTCTTGGGGGGCTCCGAATCAACCCGGCAATGCGCATCTTGAACTGAGTTTGACCGGCGGTGTGAATGCCTTCGGAGCGGACATTTGGGCCAGCCAGCCCGTAGTTTCGCCGGTCGATATAACTGTATCGACCCGCGACGGCCGGACACATACCGCTACAATAACGACCCGGAAGCGTCCGGACAGCACATTCGTAGGATTTATCTCTGAATCGGAAATTGCGTCCGTACGATTCACGCTCGCTAAAGGGCAAAGCTCCCTCCTTTTGGACAACCTCGCTTACGGGCGGAGCGCGGCCGGCGTCGACCTTGTCGCACTTGCCGCGAAGAGCAATGTTCCTGCGACTCCGATCGAAAATGAAAAACCTGCAGCTTCCGTATCGAATCCGCGTTCCGTAACGTCTGAGAATACGCAGCCTGTCAGAGTTGACCGCCCCGCAAAATCATCCGACACCAGACCAGTAAGCGGAGCAATTTCAACCCCGGAGGCCGGCGTCATCGCCTACGTGCGTGGCGGCACAGAAATACGGTCGATATCGCCCGATGGTACAAACGACCGGCGGCTTTGGACGCATCCGGACGCTCACGAAGCTCTCGGCATATTCGAACTAGCGTGGAGTCCGAATGACAGCGAGCTTGCTTTCTCGAGCGGCCATGAGAGCGTCGCATCCTTTTACCACGCAGATATTTATTCCATAAAGCGGAACGGAACAGGACTTCGAAAGATAACAAACGGACCAGATCGCGGCGATTATCCTAAATACGGCAAGGGTACGGTCACCGTAACGGTTCGCAATGAGCAGCCGATTTACCAAACCACCAAGGCCAGCGCCGGGGTGTTTTTCGTTTACGTGGTCGGGGCCGATGTGCCACAGCCAGTAACTCTTCCACCGGGGTCTTCCAGAACTCTCACGTTCAAAAACGTCGCGGATTTTGGCGACTATGCGCAGGCCATCGTCGCCGTTTATGGCAGCAACCGCTGGTTCATTCCGGGCACCGACGTTAAGGCCGGACGGGTCGTGAAAGCCCCGGATTTCGGCATCAGCGGCGACGGCATCGAGCTGTTCGGCGCATTTCGTCCTGTTTGGAAACGAGACGGGTCGCGCATCAGCTATCGCAGCGGTCTATGTGTCGTTAGCAGCATTCCCGCAAAGGGCTCGATCGGTGTTTCGTTCGATCCAATATTCAAGGGCGAAAACCCACCGGCGCCGTGCGCGTGGGATTGGGGGCCTACCGCGGAGACCGCCGACCATCTGCTTTATTCCGTCACAACGGACGATGAGATCGTGATCTACCGATTGAAAGGAGTCGGTGCCCGGCATCCCGGTGAAAAGTTAGTGAGCTTTTCGAAGGAGAGATTTCAATTTATCAACGACCTTCGATGGTTGCCGGACGGGTCCGGATTTCTTTTCTCGGGTTCCGAACTGGGGCAGGGCTTTGCAAACATTCACAGATACGACATTGCCACGCGAAAAACCGATGCGATAACAAGTTTCGACGAAACATTTGCGAAAGGGTTCAGCATTTCTCCTGACGGCAAATGGGTGGTGTTCGAGCGCACGAAAGGATTCGTTGACGACGAGGCGGATCTCTGGGTCGTGGGGATCGATGGAAGGGGATTGCGCATGCTTGCCAAAAACGCCAATCATCCCGCCTGGGGACGATGAAGCGCCGGTCGCCACGAAATTACATTAATCATTAAATAATTTGCAAGTAACAGCAACCCGCACGTTCTTAGCGTCGCAGTGTTGCTGTATGAGCATTATGGCCGTTCGGTAGTTCGATGTTTGAACCGACCTTGCGACCGAAAATGCTCATACGGCATCCGGCTGCATAACAAGAATGCGGGGACGGAACCTGGGCGTCGGCCGTCTTGAAAGAACCGCGAGAAATGCCCAAAAAAAGGTATATAAAACAATGAGAAGATCATTAATGTTAGCGTCACTGGTAGTTTCAGGCGTCGCCGCTCTGGGCGCGTGTCAGCCTGCCGAAACGACAAAGCCGGGAACGAATGTTCCGGCGGCGAGCCCGATCACGTCGCCTATGCAGGCGGCCAGTCCGGCAGCTTCGCCGGTTTTAGACGGTAAGACCGTCGGTAAGGCAGATACGCTGGTCGGCACATGGCCGGGCGTGGAAGGCACTTCGCTCAAAGTGGAGAAGAAAGGTGAGAAGTACGAGATCGAGATCAAAAACCTCGACGGTTCCAGCAAATACGAGGGAACCGCGAAAGGCGACGTGATCGAATTCTCACGCAACGGAAAAACCGAGACCATCAAGGCCGCAACCGCAGAGGAAACCGGCATGAAATGGCTCAAGCGCGAGAAAAACTGCGTTGTCATTACAAAAGGCAGCGAGGGTTACTGCAGAAACTAACTATACGGATCTATGATCCGCAGCATAGGGACGGGCTGTTCGGTCCGTCCCTTTTTTTGTCGAAGCGGTTTCTATTGCAGAAGCCCGCACGTAAGTAAGGGCGTAACTCACAACGTAGAGCAACGCAGTCGATCCGAGAACAGGCTTTGTTGTCCTGCGTCGGATGTTACGCCCTTACTTACGTGCGGGCTTCCGCGTTACGGTTTTGAAAAATTTCGAACTTTCCCTTTCGAAAAACCGTTCATCTCTCCGGTAACCTTTTTCCGTCGGAGGGGATATGAAAAAGTTCGGATTTTTGATTTTTGTTATCGCACTTATAGTCGGCTCGATTGTTGCCGGTTTTTTTGATTGGGGCAAGACGAGCGCGAAGCTTTTCAATTTTGAACTCAAGATCGGGAAGGTTCGGGGCAACGGCAATGTTCAAACGGAAAGCCGCGATATCCGCGGTTTCAAGAGCATCGACGTCAGCGGCGTTTTCCAGGTCGAGATCGTTGCGCAGAAAGATTTTAGCGTGCAGGTCGAGGCGGACGAAAACCTCCTTCAATACATCAGGACCGAAGTGGATGGCGACGTACTTGAGATCTCTACTTCCAAAGGGATCAAATCCAGCAGTGGCCTAAAAGTGCGAATTTCGGCCCCGGACATCGAGAAACTCGACGTTTCCGGCGCGGCGAAGGTTTCCGTAACGGATCTGAAAAACGCGGCGCTGCTTCTTGATACAAGCGGCGCTTCCAAAATAAATTTGGCGGGCGAGACCGATAAACTGATCATCGACGTCAGCGGTGCCAGCAGCATCGAAGCAGAGAATTTGAAAACTCGTGCGGCAACTGTTGACGCGAGCGGCGCGAGCAAGATCAGCGTTTTCGCGAGTGAATCCGTTCGTGCCGACGCGTCTGGAGCGAGCCGGATAACATATACAGGCGGGGCAGCCGACATTGTTAAGAAATCATCGGGAGCTAGCTCGGTTTCCGAAAGGTAAACACGCAGTTGCAAGCCAAGGTCGCCCTGCCGTTCTAAAAATGGCAGGGCGATCTTTATTTCGGTTCTTAGGCAAAATTTTCGATCCGGGATCGTCGCATTGATTACAGGGAAAGTTTCGCGTCATGCTTTTACAGAAACGTACAAACTTCGAACGACGGCGTTTGGTATACGAACCGGACGAACAGGACTTACATCGGGATCCTTTATTCGAACGTGATTGGGAGATCTTCGTCGTAAAGCGCGACCCCGAGACCGGCGAGTTCGTGACCGAAACCATTGCAGTGGACGAGACGGCGGCGGCGAATTAGATTCAATTCAGCTGCATTTCCTGATAAAGTGCGG
>JAICPV010000590.1 GCA_025929655.1 Pyrinomonadaceae bacterium | reverse complement strand
GCGCAGGATCTTTTCCATTTTCTTGCCCTTGGCCAGTTCATCGATCAGCTTGTCCATGTAGCGGATCTTTCGCATCAGCGGGTCTTCGATGTCTTCAACACGGACGCCGCAGACTACGCCTTTTATCAGCGAGGAATTCGGATTGAACTTTGGAGCCTTTTCGAAAAAGTCCCGAAAGCTCGTCTTATTAGCGATCACCTTTTCGAGTCCCTTCTGCGTGTAACCGGTCAGCCAGCGAATGACCTCGTGAAGCTCATCCTTCGTGCGTCCCTTCGATTCCACCTTGGTCACATAATGCGGATATACACCCGCAAAACTCATCGCGAAAACTCTTTCCCAATTTGAATTCATAAGTTCACGTTCGCAAACGAACTGTTACTCGTACGATCTTGCGCCGTTTCCATTCCTCGTTATTTGCACCACGTTTCCCACGACCGTCGGTCCATATTTCACAGTGCCTGCTTTGGTGACGTTGTACCAGAAGGCCTGCATGTCCCAGGCGGCGGTGGGGCAGCGTTCGGCGCAGAGGCCACAATGGAGGCAGACGTCTTCGTCCTTGACCATAACGCGGCCGGTCTTTAGTCCGTCCTGGACGTAAAGCGGCTGACTGCCATTTAACGCCGGAACCTTTGTACGTGAGCGAATATCAGATTCGTCGCCGTCGGCGATGAATGAGATCACGCTCGTCGGGCATATGTCGACGCAAGCGTCACACTCGATGCATTTCGGAGCATTGAAGACAGTTTGCACGTCACAATTCAAACATCGCTGAGCCTCTTCGTAACCCGCGAGTTTATCGAATCCCAATTCGACCTCTTGTTTTCGATTGACCAGTGTCTTCGTCTTCGGTGCCTGCGGCACTCGTAAACGATCGTACTCGTCGATCTGGCTGTCGTATGCCCATTCGTGGATTCCCATTTTCATGGACATTAGATTGACGTGTGGCGGAGGGCGATCAGTAAGCAGATCTTCTCCTTTACACAGAAGATCGATCGAGATCGCGGCCTGGTGACCATGAGCCACTGCGGTGATCACATTTTCAGGACCGAAGGCGGCGTCACCTCCGAAAAATACTTTCTTGTGCGTCGATTGAAAAGTGGTTTTGTCGACCACGGGCATTTCCCATTTGTCGAAATCGACACCGATATTTCGCTCGATCCACGGAAAGGAATTCTCCTGCCCTACCGCGATCAAAACATCGTCGGCGGGATAGAAAGCATCCGGCTCGCCGGTCGGTACGAGCGAACGCCTCCCGTTTTCGTCATAGACCGCCTCGACCTTTTCGAACGTCATCCCGACAAGCTTGCTGTCTTCGATCACGAACGATTTCGGTACGTGATTGTCGATGATCGGAATATCCTCGTGCATCGCGTCTTCCTTTTCCCACGGAGACGCCTTCATCGTCGCGAAAGGCGAACGCACGATCACCTTCACGTCTTCCCCACCCAGGCGACGCGCCGTCCGGCAACAGTCCATCGCGGTATTCCCGCCGCCGAGCACGATGACGGTTTTGCCGATCCTGTTCACGTGTTCGAATGCGACGCTC
>JAICPV010000554.1 GCA_025929655.1 Pyrinomonadaceae bacterium | reverse complement strand
GTTGGTCCTGGTTGGAATGTGGGCGGCAGGCCGATCGATCGAGTTGCTTGGTAATACGGACGCTTCTCAGGCCGTCATCGACGAAGTGATCGGCCAGCTCACGGTTTTTCTTTTCATCCCGTTCACGAACTCATGGATTTTGATAATCGCGGGATTTCTGCTTTTCCGTTTTTTCGATATTTGGAAGCCGTATCCGATCGACAGGCTTCAGGACCTTCCACGCGGCGTCGGCGTTTGCGCAGATGACGTCGCTGCGGGGATCTATGCAGGTATTGTCCTATCGGTCGTCCACGCGATAAGCTTGTACTTATGACCTATCACGTTTTGCCGGGCGATGCTGTCGCCGACGATTTTCAAAAAACCGGGATCGAAGGCGCGGTGATCGTTTGTCGCGAATCGTTTGTAACGGGCGATCTTGATGGCGAAACGCTCGACGAGTTTTGGGAGACGCGCGCGAATCACGTTGACATTTCCTATGGCGCTGACCCGATCGAGTACCGCGAAGCGGTCGCCGGCGAACTGGAAAGACTTTTAGATGTGAATTCGGACGACGAGGTGAATCTTTGGTTCGAATTCGAATTATTTTGTTCGGTGAATATGTGGTTTTGCCTCGATCTGCTGCGCGGTTCAGATGCAAAGGTTTTTCGCGTGATGCCGATCGAAACTTCGCCGGATGACGTTTGGGCAGGATTCGGAAATTATCAGCCCGAGGATCTGGTGAAATGTCTGGACGCGCGTGTCCAGTTTTCACAGGAAGACCTTCGGGCCGGCCGCGATCTTTGGAAGGCATTCCGCGAACGCGACTCGGAAACGATCAACCGGCTAAGCGAATATCGCTCGCCGTGTTTCCCATTTTTGAAGGAAGTATGCACCGCAGCGGTGGAGATCGACAGCCAGCCGATCGAGATCGTACGCGAATTGAAGACTTCGGGATTTAAGGATATCGAGGGACTGTTTCCGGAATTTCGCAAACGTGCCGGCGTTTATGGATTCGGCGATTCCCAGGTAGAGAGTTTGATGAACCGAGTTTAGGTCAGGAACCGTTGTCTTCCTTCTCGGGCGTTTTGGGCTCGATAACGACCTCATCGCGTTGAAATATCCAGCCTCGCCGCCAGAAATAGATCAACAGGATCACGGCGACGAACGCCATCACGCCAAGCGTCGCAAAGTATCCGATCGGACTCTTCAGCTCCGGCATGTACTCAAAGTTCATTCCGTAAATACCGGCTATCAACGAAAGCGGCAAAATTATCGCAGACAGCACGGCGAGCGTTTTCATGACGTCGTTTGTCCGGTTGGCGACGACCGAGAAATGAATATCGAAAAGGCTTCCCACCAGGTCGCGGTAATTCTCAGAAAGATCGGAAATGCGCAGCAGGTGGTCGTGCACGTCACGAAAAAACGGCAAAACATTCTGCTGGATCTGCGGAAACTCGCCATGGGACATGCGGTAAAGAACCTCGAGCTGCCTCGCCGAAATACGACGCATTCGCGCGACGCTCCGGCGAAGGTCCATGATCTCCTCGAGGATCACATTGTCGCTTTTGCGCATCAGGAAAACGCGGTCCTCGAGCTCGTTGATCTCGGCGTCAAACGCGTCGACGATCGGCATATAGAGGTCAACGATATGGTCAAGCACCTGGTGCAGCAAATAAGCGGCGCCGCGCCGACACGCAAAAGGGCTTGACCGTATCTGCTGTTTCACGGCTTTGATCGAACGGAATCTCTCAGTATGAAACGTAACTAAATGATTCGGCCCTAGAAATCCGTCAAGCTCTTTCGTCACAAAGTTACCCGGGCCTGTCTCGCCGGCCTTAATACCGTGTACG
>JAICPV010000108.1 GCA_025929655.1 Pyrinomonadaceae bacterium | reverse complement strand
GTGAAACTCGAACGTCAGCCCGGTCAAAAGGATGCGAGATATGCGCATCTTTTGAGCGGAGAGGTCGATGTGTCTGCGGTCGTCAGTGTGCCGCAAAGATCGGCGGCTGACGAAGGTTCGAGCGAACGGCTGGAAAAGCTGGAAGAGCAGGTTGCCTCGCTCCGGAGCGAGCTCGAATCAATTCGCGGCACACTCGACGAATTCCGAAAACAGTTCGAATAAAAAAACGGCGGGATCGCTCCCGCCGCCTAAGGGTGAATTTGATCCTCGGCTTAGTTGCCGTTGCCTCGTTTGAAAACACCGATCTTCATTTGGACAAGCTGTTCCATCGTGACATCCGGCACCTCCGCCCGTGCCTTCCGGATGAACTCCGCATCGATCTTGAAGATGCGAGCCTTCACGACGTCCTCGGACGTGAGGTTTGTCAATCCTTCCGCTTTTAGATCGGCCAGGAATTCCGGCGTGACCTTGAAAATGCTGTATTTGACCAGATTCTCAAAATCGCCGGTACCGAAGCCCATATCTTTGATCTTGCGGACGAATTCGGAATCGATCTTGAATATGCGTGCTTTCACGAGTTCTTCCATCCCGAGGTTCGGGAACCCGGTCGCCTTCATCTCCGCCATGAATTTGCCGTCGATCTTGAAGATCGCCGCTTTGAAAAGGTCGCCGAAACCGAGGTTCGGGAAATTGGCGGACCGTAGGTCGTCCGCAAGAGCAACGCTTACGTTGAGCATCGCCGCCGAGAAAAGACGCTCATCTAAGCTTCCCTGGTGGCCGTCATCTTTCCAATCTTTTTCGACGTCGAATCCGCGGCTCCGCATCGCATCGATGTAGCCTCGATTCGGCGTGAACGTGAAGGTGCCCGTGCCCTTTCCGTTAGCGAACGCTGCGTCACATTCGATCGTTCCGGCGTCGCGCACGAGGCGAAACGTCGAGCGTCCGTTCATCGCCTGTTCTCGCGTTAGACCCTGGATCTCGCTAAAAGAATAGCTCGAACTGTTCTGGTTCTTTCCATGCTCCGACCTCCGCTCGAAAGAAAGCTGGATCTTATCGGGCGATTTTTCTTTGATACTGGCTTCACAGGTTCCTGTAACCGCCCCTTGAGCGGCTACCGCGAACGAAGCCGCCGCTATCATAAACATTGCGGTTAACATACCGCTAAACACCTTAAATATATTCATTTGCATCAATGGCCTCCGATTTTGGCAACATATTGTTTGGACATTTGCCGTACATATGAGAAACACCGTACGTCTGTAAAATGTGACAGCGTAAGGTGAATACCTCAGCCTTTGACGATGCCTCTAAACGACGCATCGGAGATTTTGAAATGGCTCTCGCCTTCGGACCGAACCGCGCCAAGCTTTTCATAGAACCTGATGGCGGTCTCGTTCCAGTCCAAAACGAGAAAGTCGATGCGTTCGAACCCACGCTTTTCCGCTGTTATTGCGATCCGGTTCAAAAATCTCCTCCCGACTCCCGCTGCGCGGAATTTTTCGGACACGTAAAGGTCCTCTAGAAAGAATCCCCGCTGGCCGCGAAACGTCGAAAAATTCGGATAATAAATTGCATAACCCACGGGCGTACCGGCGTCGAATGCTATCAAGCCTTCAACGAACGCTCCGTCCGAAAACATCGCGGCTGCCAGACGGGCTTCCGTTACTTCAACGTACTGTTCCAATCCTTCGTAAACCGCAAACTCGTGCATTAAACCGAGTACCGCCGACAGATCGTCACGTTGGATATTCCTGATGCTGATCCCCATAAAAAAGTGCGTAATACCCCGGTATTACGCACAAAACCTTCTCGAAATGCCTTCCACTAGGTCTTCCTTTTCGGTGCGACCTTTTGCGGCGCGAGCTTTTGCTCGGTCTTCAAGTACTCAACTGCGTCCCGGACACTCGCCTTCAATGCATGCGTGTCGGGAGCCGTATCCGCGAACTTCTGCATGAAGTTCAAGCCTTCCTGCATTTTCGCCTTATTGTCCTCGGAAACACCCACGTTAAAGAGCGACAGGCCGATCCCTGCCAATGCGTCCGCATTGTCCGGCGCCGTTTCCAATACGGCCCTATAAGCTGTAATGGCGGGTTCCGATTCACCGGCTTCACGCAGAATATCCGCAAGCGCGAGTCGTGCCGATAATTTGCGCGCCGGGTCCGTTTCGACCGCGAAATACTGCTCGTAGACGGGCACGGCGTCCTTCGCCTTGCCGACATCAGCCTTCGTCTTCACGATCAATCTGAACGACTCGACATAATTATTAAGTATATTGGCCTTCGTCTTATCGTAAGTCGCCTGTGTCGCCGCGTCGGGTGCTTTCGCCGCGGCCAGGATCTTCAGCCCTTTATCGTATGCATCCATCGACGCCAGGAAATCGGCCTTGGCTTTTTCAAGTTCAGCCGCTTTCGCTGACGGATCGCCTTTCACCGCCCGCTCATATGCCTCGAACGCCCGCGTTTTAAGCGCGACACCTTTGTAATTCAACAGCACAGGCGCGCTGCCTTCGAACTCCGGGTCCGCGTTTATACCCTCGTCAAACTTGGCGATCGCTGTTGTGTAATCTTTCGCCTTGAACGCGGTATCGCCGGCTTTCAACGAGTCATTGACGATCTTGTTCGTATTCTCGGCCTTCGCTTTTTCTTCGTTATATTTGGCTACCTGTTTCTGATATTCTTCCTGGGCTTTTCTCATCTCGGCTTCGGTCTTCGGCTTTTCGGAAGCCGTTTTCTTAAGAGCTTCTCGGACCTCCGCTTCTGAATAATGCGTCCCGTCACCCGACAACACCACGACCTCAAGGTTTTCCATACCTGCGGTGATATTTCGAGACATCGTCGGCGCCACCCCCGGCCCGCTCACAACTACGGCGTATTTCTTGCCTGCCGGAACTACCAGGCCGAACTCTCCTTTCTTGTTCGACTTGGTCTGCACGGCCGCGCCCGTTTCGACTTCCATGTTGTACACCTCGATAAGGGCGTTCTCTACCGGCGTCTTGGTTCCGTCGGCCTGTGCCATCACAACGACGCCTCTTATCTGGCCGGTCTGGGCGAAGGCCGGCATTGTGAACACGAAAACCGCGATGACGAAAGCCGATGCGCCTGAAAATATGGTCCTGAACATCTCAATTCCTCCGAAAACGTTTGACGAAAACACTATGTCGACGGTTCGATGCCGAAATCGCCAATAATGTACGTTTTATAATCAGAATTCTACCCCAAATCGGCTAAAAATTCGAGGAAGGGATCGCCGCATTCCGGGTGCGGGTTTGCGTGCACTATCGAAATTCAACACAATTTGAGCTAATGTCCAGCGATACGAAGCGTATTTACAATTTCAGCTCGGGGCCTGCGGTACTGCCGGTTCCGGTCTTGCAAAGAGCTCGTGAGGAAATGCTTTCTTTTCGCGGTTCCGGCATGAGCATAATGGAGATCAGTCACAGGTCCTCCCTCTTCGATGAGGTCTTAATGGCAGCTGAAGGCGGCGTCCGGCGACTAATGAATTTGCCGGACAATTACAACGTTCTTTTTCTTCAGGGAGGAGCGGCATTCCAATTTTCGATGATCCCGCTGAACTTTCTCGGCGCAAACGGGACCGCTGATTATGTCGTCACAGGTATTTGGGGAGAAAAAGCGGTTAAGGAAGCAGGTCGCTGCGGTCGCGTAAATATCATTTACGACGGAAAAGACGACGGGTACAAGCGTGCTCCGCGGCCCGGAGAAATAAACGTTTCCGCGAACTCCGGATACGTTCATTACACGTCGAACGAAACGATCGACGGCGTAGAATTCAATTACGATATCGACGGCGGCGGCGTTCCTATGATCTGCGACGCATCGTCGAATATTCTTTCAAAACCGATCGATATCGGACGTTATTCGATGATCTACGCCGGAGCCCAGAAAAACCTCGGACCAAGCGGCGTCACGGTCGTGATAATCAATGATGAATTGCTCGAACACGTTCCGAAAAATCAGCATTCGCTTCTCGATTACCGAAACATTGCCTCCAGTCGCTCGATGGCGAACACACCGAACACGTGGGGGATCTATCTGGTCGGGCTGGTTTGCGAATGGCTCGAACAGCAGGGCGGTGTCGAAGCGATCGCGAAGGTCAACGACGAAAAGGCTCGGAGGTTATACGACGCGATCGATAACAGCGATGGATTTTATTCTGGACGTGCGGAACCGGGTTCGCGTTCCCGAATGAACATCACGTTTCACCTGCCCTCCGTCGAGCTGGATGAAGCATTCTGTTCGGAATCGGAACGTCGAGGTATGAGCGGGCTCCGGGGACATCGCAGTGTCGGCGGGATTCGTGCGTCGATCTACAACGCATTTCCTCTTGAGGGAGTCGACGCTCTTGTCGATCTCATGCGGGACTTTGCTGCGGAGAATCGATAACGGTCAACTTCAATATCGCATCCATCAAAACTTCCTCATCCTCGTCGGTAATGGTCCTAAAGTCCAAAATTATCCGGCCGTCCGCTATCCGCGTAATGATCGGCGGTGATTGCGATCTAAAATAGGCAGCGATATCTTTCGCGGACATTTCGTCATGTGAAAGGGAGATCAATTGAGTGGGCAGCTCGACGCCGGGCCCGGTTCCGCCGCCGACGGCCGAGAAACCTGGTTCGAGGGACAGCTTCACATTCTCTCGCTTATGCTCTTCAAAACGTGATTTGAAACTGTCTGCGCGAGCTTTGATCTCGCCTGGGCTGATCGACAGCATTCGCAGCGTAGGTATCTCTTCCAGCGCCGAATCGCGCGCAAACGATCGAAGCGTTGCCTCGACCGCGGCGTAAATCAGCTTATCCGCCCGCACGGCTCGATAGAGCGGATTGCCGCGGATCTCCCTGATCAGAGATTTCCGACCGACGATCATCCCCGCCTGCACGCCGCCCACGAGTTTGTCGCCGCTAAATGTGACAATATCAACACCCGCCTCGATCGAATCTCTTATTACTGGTTCATCAATTAGACCGAATGCGGAGAGGTCCATCAAAGCACCCGATCCTGCATCCTCGATCAGGATAAGATCGTTCTTGTGGGCGAAACGTACGAGGTCGGTAAGCGCCGGTTTCTCGGTGAAACCGGTGATCCGGTAATTCGAAGGGTGTACGCGAAGAACAGCCTTTGTATCGCCCGAAATGGCACGTTCGTAATCCGCCAGTTTCGTCCGATTCGTCGTGCCGACCTCGCGCAACCTGCTCCCCGAACGCTCGAGCACGTCCGGTATTCGAAAATCGCCGCCGATCTCGACCAGCTCACCGCGAGAAACGAGAACCTCCCCGCCTGCCGCCAAAGCAGAAAGCGTGAGAAGTGCGGCAGCCGCGCAATTGTTCACGATCAAACCGTCCTCGGCCCCGGCGATCTCCTCTAAAAGTGTTTCGGCAGAAAGCCCGCGGCGCCCTCGTTCGCCGGTTTCCAGATCCAGCTCGACGTTGCAATAACCCGCCGCATTGAGGATCGCTCGGACCGCGTTTTCAGAAAGCGGAGAACGGCCGAGATTTGTATGGATGATCACGCCCGTGGCGTTGATCGCCCGCTGGAGTCCTTTACGGGCTTTAGCTTCGAGTTTCCGAAGCAGTTCGGCTTCAATTGCCCGGGATATATTTTCGCGTGATCCATCAAAATCCGTTTCTCGCAGTTCACTAATGGTTTCACGGGCCATTCTCAACGCCGTGTCCCTGCCCCGCTCCCGTTCGATTTGCATGCCGACGTCCGTCCGCAGGACCTCATCAACGGACGGTATTCCCCGGAGCTGTTCCTTTGTTGAAGCGTTTCGCGGCATCAATGAATTCTATCCGAACCGGCGAGATTTTCGGGAAACAAATTATGTTTCGACATTTACTACTTATAGAGCGAAATTTCTATCGCTCACCTGCGTCCTTATCCCCTAAAATGCGACCCATTGGAAACAAACTTTATCGCGAAGCCACGGGCCGAATGGAAGAAGCTGCGTCTGTCGATCAGGACCTGCTTCGCCTGGAAGACGCCATTCGCAAGCTGAAGATCGAATTCGACATCTTTTTCAACGGTGCCGCGAAGCGCCCGCCGCTGGAAGCCCGCGCCAGAACCGAAGCCCAAATGAAACGCATCGCCGACGACCGGAGGCTGACCTACGCGCAGCGTTACCGGCTCAACGCTATTGTGTCGCGTTTCACATCCTACCGCGAGCTTTGGCGCCGCACATTGAAAGCCCGCGGCGAAGAGCTTATTTAGAAAAACTGCAGAAAACAAAAAATGCGAGCCAATTGGGGCTCGCATTCTTTCGTTTAAATTCTGCCGATCCTGTCGGAGAAGGAATAACGGTCAGAAAACCCATGGTCACGCGACCTTGGTCACGTTTTCGGCCTGCGGGCCCTTTGGCCCGTTAGTCACCTCGAATTCAACTTCCTGCCCCTGGATCAGTGTTTTGTACCCGTCGCCGGAGATCGCGCTGTAGTGAACAAAGATATCCTGCTCACCGGGCTGCTCGATAAAGCCGTAGCCCTTCGCGTTGTTGAACCATTTGACCATTCCTACCGTTTTAGACATCACGTGTTTAATTCCTCCTACCTAACCTCAGTCATTCAGTTTTCCGTGGGAAGGTCCTCATGATGCGTTAACAGTTCGCGCACTTCGCCGCTAAACGATTTTTGAGCAAGCAGTTAAAACAATCATTTGGACTAGTTGCTTCCAAACAAATAACAAATCTTAAACTGCAAGATATTCCGCTTGGGTGGCGTGTTTTTTGTGGATGACGAGAGAGAATTTACAAATAAATATATCGTCTGTCAAGCGGTTTCTCGGGCATAACGTCAAAATTGACATAAAACAGGCGATAACTGAAGATTGAGCAAGTTTCTTTTATATTCGTTGCTTTTCTATGTCCAGCGATTACGGCAAGAACGCTCCTCTTTCATACAACAAATATCTAAAGGTTCCGGAGTTGATAGAGCTCCAGGAGACCCTTTCTGAACCGGCCAGCCACGACGAGCTTCTGTTCATAATCATCCATCAAACGTACGAGCTTTGGTTCAAACAATTGCTGCATGAGCTCGACGCGACCGTTAACTGGATCGAACAAGAC
>JAICPV010000085.1 GCA_025929655.1 Pyrinomonadaceae bacterium | reverse complement strand
GTTAGTGAAGTTGTCACCGATCCCGATGGAGTAAATAACGGCTTCGGCCCGATGTGCGGCCTCAACCGCATCGTTGAGTTTTTTCTTCCCATAGGTATTAACGCCGTCTGAAAGCAAGATGATCGCCCTGCGCGTTTTTTCCGGCGCGGGCCCGAGGATCTCCTCTGAGGTGATCCAGATAGCGTCCCAGATCGCGGTTGCTCCGGATGCCGAGTTGCCCGAGATCGGAGGCGTGCCCACGACTACCCCGCCACCGATGTAACCCATCTGCGGTGCCAGGCGAACACCATCGATCGCACGCCTGAGCCGCGGGATATTGCTCGTCATCCCTTGTTCGAGCGTGGCTTCACCGGTGAATGAGATGATCGCGACCTCGTCCTTGTTCGGCCGAACCACGGATTCCAAAAATGCCGCAGCGGCACTTTTCTCTTCGGGTAAAGTACGCTCCTGCGACATGCTCGTGTCGATCAATATGGACAAGCTAAGCGGAAGATCGATCTGCTTTGTAAATGAATTGACGGTCTGAAGCTGGCCGTTTTCGAAGATCTGTATATCCGAAGGCTTTAAAGTCAGCAGCAGCCGTCGGTTCTTGTCCTGCGCGGTGAACAGAACATTCACCGCCTCGGTGTCAACCTTAATGACCCCCTCTTCTTCGCTGATCGGCGGGGTCGGCGTTGCGGCGGGTCTTGCAGGCTGCGTTTGAGCATCGACGAAATGCGATCCCGACGCGCCGAAAATAACTAACGCGAGAAGGGCCGCAACCGGCATGAACTTGCTAAAAAACTTCATTTTTTACTTCAGTGCGTCGCGTACGGCCCGGTAGCTGGATTTCGTACGGATACGGTATTTTTTCAAATTGCCCGGCTCGGCGAATCGGACCTCGATCTTTCGCTCGCGGCCGTCGTAGTTCTGATTCGCCGGGCGATAGGTGAGGATGTACTGCTGACGAAGCTCCTGCGATATTTTAGTGAATGCGCGTTCCAGCTCGATCATGTCGCCGGTGAAAAACGCCTGGCCGCCTGTTTTCTCGCAAAGCTCGGTCAGGAACCGGTCGTTCTTGTCCTTCGACGTTCCCGCTTCGACGCCCGGAACTGTTCCCAAGAAACCGGCCTTTGTCGAGATACCGAAAACCGTCGTTTCCGTCCGTTGAGCTATGTCGATCGCGTCATTCAGATCCGCCCGGCTGAAGGTATCTTCACCGTCCGTGATGATCACGATCACGCGGCGGCCCGGAACACTTCTCAGCTTTTCATCGGTGAACTGCCAAAGTGCATCGTACATCGCTGTCTGCGACCCGGTCTTTTTGATCTTATCGACGGCGCGGTCGAGAAGATCGAGCTTGTCGGTAAAATCCTGATGAAGCGTGATCTCATTGTCGAACGTCATGAACGCCGCTTTGTCCTTTCTGAGTCTAGTGACGGTGTAAATGAAATTCTTCGCCGCTTCCTTTGAAAACCCAAGCTTACCGGCCGTCGAAGGTGATGTGTCCATGAGAACGCCCACGAAAACCGGTGGATTCGTTTTTTCGTCGCTGAAGAACGTTACTTCCTGCTGAACACCGTCCTCGAAAACGAGAAAATCGCCGCGCGACATCCCGGCTACCAATTTGTCCTTTTCCTTGCCGTCTCGGTTCGTAACGGTAACGGGAAGCCGCACCTCGAACGTTTTAAGGTCGCTGTCCGGCGTCGGGGTGGGATTTTGGGCGCTCGCCGCCGTAACCAGTAGAAAAAGCGCAAAACCGACAACGAGCGATCTGAAAAACGACTTGTGCATTGGCTGGAGATACCTCGAATAACGCATAATTTCGATGCCCGAAAGGCTGGGGCTGTTGCCCCCACGAAACTCGTTAGTATATCAAACGCAGCGCTGTGAGCTTAAAAAAAGCGGCCCTAATTGGTAATTGTTAATTGGTAATGAATGCGTATCTGTTTCGGACCGGACTGTAGATGAGGATCGACCCGCATATTTTCCGAGAATACGACATCCGAGGAATTGTCGGCACGCAGCTAACCGATGAATCTGTTTCCGGTCTCGCACAGGCGATCGCGTCGTTTTTTCGACGGAACAACGCAAAGCGTATCGCGATCGGCTACGACGCGCGTGAAAGCTCGCCGCGATTTTGCGAGATTTTTACTTCTGCCATTGTTTCGTGCGGCATCGATGTCCTCTCGATCGGGATGGTGCCGACGCCCGTTCTGTATCACACGGTCTTCGCTTACAAAACGGACGGCGGCGTGATGATCACCGGCTCTCACAATCCGCCCGACCATAACGGTTTCAAGATCGTGCTCGGCAAAGACGCGCTCTTCGGTTCGCAGATACAAGAGATCAAGCAGATCGCTCTGTCAGAACCGCCTGCGTTAGCGGGCGGCCAGTTCGGTATTTTGGAATCCGAAAATGTGATCGGCAAATATTGCCACGACATTCTTTCCCGCATCTCCTTCGGCCCCCGGAAACTCAAAGCCGTCATCGATGCCGGTAACGGAATGGCCGGCGTAACCGCAATTCCCGTACTGGAAAAGCTCGATGTCGAATTGATCAAGCTCTTCACTGAACCAGATTCTACATTTCCAAATCATCATCCCGACCCGACCGTGAAAGAAAACCTGGCTGACGTAATTAATGCGGTTCGTGAACACAACGCAGACATCGGCCTCGCATTCGACGGTGACGGCGACCGCATCGGTGTCATTGATGCAAACGGCAGGATAATTTGGGGCGACGAACTGATGATCTTGCTCTCACGCTCGGTTCTTGCCGAACGTCCCGGTTCGACGATCATCGCCGAAGTGAAATGTTCGCAGACGCTTTTCGACGAGATCGAAAAACACGGCGGCAAAGCCGTGATGTGGAAGGCCGGACATTCGCTGATAAAGGCAAAGATGAAGGAAACCGGCGCGGTGCTCGCGGGCGAAATGAGCGGCCATATCTTCTTTGCGGACAGGTTTTACGGATTTGACGACGCGACATATGCGGCCGCTCGTGTTTTAGAGATCCTGTCGAATACGGATAAAAAACTTTCTGAACTGTTGAGTGACATTCCAAAAACATTCTCGACGCCCGAACTGCGTGTGATGTGCTCAGACCAAATCAAGTTCGACGTCGTCCAGCAGATAGCCGATCACTTTTCAAAAACGAATGAAGTTATCACGATCGACGGCGCACGTATCAATTTCGAGTACGGCTGGGGTCTCGTCCGTGCGTCGAATACACAGGCTATGCTTGTGCTGCGATTCGAGGCATCGTCTGAATATGCACTGGCCTCGATACGCGAGACCGTAGAAAACGAAGTTGAAAAAGCGAGCAGCTCGGCGTCCTCCGCGTAAACCTCGGCGGCCTCTGTGTTGAATCTTTGATGAACGCAGACCACCGAGCGATTCGCAGAGTTCGCAAAGGATCTCTTACAAATGTCGAACCGGAGATCTAACGTCCTTTACATTTTACTGGCAGCCGCGATCGTTCCGTATTGGATCGGTATCGGCGATTCGACGCTGTGGGACGCGAACGAGGCGTTCTATGCCGAGACGCCGCGAGTGATGATCGAGACGGGCGATTACGTCAGCCCGAGCTTTAACGGGAACCCGCGTTTCAACAAGCCACCGCTGACGTATTGGATCGTCGCAGTCTCGTACCACATTTTCGGTGTTTCGGAATGGTCGGAACGCCTGCCGATCGTGCTCGGGGCGATGGGTTTGATCGCGGCCGCGTTCGTGATCGGGCGAGCCGGGTGGGGCGTGCAGGCCGGTCTATGGGCGGCTCTCGTGATGGCAACGCTGCCGCGTTTTCTGATGCATTCGCGGCGTACATCCATCGACGTTTTTCTCTCGCTTTTCATGGGCCTGACGCTGATGTTTTTCGTGCTTTCCGAATTGCGTCCGGCGAGAAGAAAGCTCTGGCTCTGCTTGATGTACGCAAGCGTCGGACTTGGTTTCATGACGAAGGGTCCGATCGCGGTGGTTTTGCCCGGCGCGGTTTTTCTCATCTATTTGCTCTTTGAAAAACGGTTGCGCGAGATCGGCAAGATGATGATGCCGACAGGCATCGTGATCTTTTTGGCAATTGTTATTCCGTGGTACCTGCTCGTCTTTCAAAGACACGGCGGCAATTACATCGTCTCGTTCATCCTCAACGAAAACATATCGCGTTACACCGACGATGGCTGGGGACCGCGGCGAAGCTTCTTTTATGTGCAGACGATGCTCGGAGATCTGTTCCCGTGGTCGCTGCTGATGATAGCTGCGGTGGTTTGCCTGGTGTTTTGGAGGCAGATCGGCGAGCGGATACTTGGTTCGGGTGAATCAATTGTTACTAACGGTAAACGGCTCGCTACCGCAGGTGGTGCTGAAAAGACGGCTGTGGCGACCAAACCGGCGCGCAGTGTGAGCGTTGCGCTGCTGCTCGCGATCTGGATCGTCGTGATCGTTGGTTTCTATTCGCTGTCGCGAAATCAACAGGATCAGTACGTGATGCCGACGTTTGTGGCTGTCGCCGTTCTGGTCGGTGTGCTGCTCAATACATTCATCGAAAAACGTGCCGACTGGCTGCGATGGATATTTGTCGCGACCGGCAGTTTGCTCGCATTGATCGGCGGGGCGTTCATTTATCTCACATCGACTCGGTCATCGATCGATCTCGCCGGTATCGACCTGCTCGGAACGATCCTGCTCGCGGGCGGGCTCTCAACGATCGTGTTCGCACTTATTAGGAAACCGGAGTTCGCTGTCTACTCGCAGCTCTGGGCCCTCGTCGCCATAATGTTGGCTTTCGTCATCGTCGTGCTGCCCGATTTCGAAAGATACAAGCCCGTCAAAGCCCTGTCGGAAGTGATAACACAAAACGCCGGGCCCGATGCCCGCGTTGGGTATTATCGCTACACGGCGCCGACGATGGTTTTCTACTTGCAGCGCCCAGTGCTCGAATATTTTCACGAGGTAGAAATGACCGCGCTGTTCGCGGACGATAAACCAGCGTACATGATAATGACCGCAAACGAATATGAAGCGATCAGGCCGAAACTTGCGGCCGAAACACGCGTAATTGCATCGCGGCCGCTGCTTCGCGTTAGATTGAACGAACTGTTTTCGGAAAGGCGGGAACCGCAGGTTGTTCTTGTAACAAACGAGATGCAAAAGTAAAGCTTATGACGTTTATTCTAGACCGAAGAACATTCCTTCGATCGGCAGCCCTCGCGGCTTTAACTGCGGCCGTCAACGGACAGACGCCTGTGACAAAGACGCCGTATCCGTTCGTCGACGGCCTCTGCCTGGATCTGCCGAAGGACGATGTGATTCGGTCGTCTGGGCTTTCAGGATACCTGCTCGACGTGTCGGCGCCTGAAGAGATAAAGGGCCCGGACGGAAGCACCAGGTGGGTTCGTTCGTTCCGCGAGACTGTGAAAAAGATGAACGTTCTGCGCGACGAGCTCCGCAAGCGTTCGGCGGCGCTTCACGCGACCGACGGACGCCGGATAGAGCAGGCTTTCAAAGAGAACAAGACGGCGGTCTTTTTTCAGGTACAGGGCGGAGGCGAAATGATCGCGGACGACCTCGGCCGCATCGAGGCGTTTCGCGATGCCGGCCTTCGCGTGCTGCAGCTGACGCATCATCACAATAATCCGCTCGCGGGCGGCGGTATCGAAAAGAATCCGTCCGGACTGACGAAGATGGGCGTTGAAGCGGTCGAACGGCTGAACTCCGCGGGGATCATCCCGGACCTGTCGCACGCTTCTGATCAAACTGCTTTGGACACAGCAAAGGCCTGCCGGGGGCCGATGATCCTCTCGCACGGGGCTGCTCGCTTTTTCGTCAACAATGCACGCTGCGCGCCGGACGGGGTGATCCGCGCGATCGCGAACACCGGCGGCGTGATGGGCGTTTTTATGATGAGTTTTTGGCTCACGACCGATCCGGTGCCGACCGTCGATCATTACGTAAAGCAGATCAAACACGTCGCACGCGTCGGGGGTATTAACGCAGTAGGTATAGCGAACGACTTCCCGCTCACGGGCGAAGAGAACGTGATCAAAGAAAAAGGTGATAACGCGAAAGCCGTGAAGAACTATTTCGCTTGGTGGGATTCGATAGCGAAAATGGGCGTCCTCGGCTTCGACCGCCGGCCCGAACACGTAGCCATCCCCGAACTCAACAACATCGACCGCATGCACACCATCCATCGCGCGTTGGAAAAAGCAGGCTTCAAACCGGCCGAGCTGGAAAAGATAATGGGCGGGAATTGGATCCGCGTCCTGTCGGGCGCAACGGCCTAGTCGGACGCGTCGACGCGCGGGATATCAAGAAACTTGTGGATCGCCTGCGCGATGCGTGCCTCGGTTTTCCAGAAATTGAGTGCCGGTTTTGATTCGCGTATCGGCTGATCGGGCGAAGCTCCAAAAAGCAGGCCGGTTTGCCGCAGCACGACCGAATGCCTCGTCCTCTCATTGCCTTCACCATCTTCGGTTACGGTCGTCACGACACCCGCGCCGCGAAATTGGGAGATCGTCCCCTCGATGACTTCCTTTTTGTATAGAAACTGCCGGGCGAAATGATAGGTGTCCGACGGTTTATCGAATACATACAATTCCCGCAGCGTGCCGCGAAACGACAAAGCGATGCATACGAGCGTAGCGACGCCCAATAACCAATTCCCGGTTGAATCGATCGCCACGCCTTCCCCGACAAAATAACGAAAAACAAACGCCAGCGGGAACAGGACCACCCCGAGCATGCTCAAAAGCATCGGCCATGTCAGCCTCCGGTCCTCGATGATCAACTGGTCCGGCCGCGTGATGATCCTGACCCCGACGAGCCAGTTCACCATGTGCTTGATCTTTTCGTAAGGCGCGAACATCGTTCACGGGAAGATTACTCCAAAACACCCTTCATAGCGATAATAGTATCGATCCAGTTTGGGCTCCGGGCCCTGATACCGTTTCGCTCGCCGTCACGCCTTACATATCGACGAGAGGTCTCGTCCGCATTTATACGGAGGTCGATATGAAAAGGCTATTATCCATTTCGTTTGTGGTGGCTGTCACCGTTGCCATCGGTATGTCTCAGGTCGACTACGCGAGCGGCCAGAAGGCAGCAAATATTTCAAAAGGTTTTACTGATTCGATAGTCGAAAGGCGAGAGTCCAAGGTAGCTCTCGACGGCCCGGTTTTCGAATCGATCTTCAGTTTTTCGTCGACGGAGCTGCGCCAGATCAGCGGCCGATACGCGGCGGAAGGGTCCAACGTACATGTATACGCGATGCACGAATACTGGGACAAGATAAACGCGCGGATCGAGTCTCAGCGGACCAGAGTTTTGATACCGTAATGCTTTGGGATCTCATATGAAAAGGCCGCGAAATCCGCGGCCTTTTCCGTTGGTACCAACTAATTTTCATTCACTTTCAGCACGGCCAGAAAAGCCTCCTGAGGGATCTCGACGCGGCCGACTTTTTTCATTCGCTTTTTGCCTTCTTTTTGTTTTTCGAGCAGCTTGCGTTTGCGCGAGATGTCGCCGCCATAGCATTTGGCGATGACGTTCTTGCCCATCGCTTTGACGGTTTCGCGGGCAATGACCTTGTTGCCTATCGCGGCCTGAATAGCGACCTCGAACATCTGTCGCGGGATAAGTTCCTTCATTTTCGCGGTCAGCAGGCGGCCTTTGGCCGTGGCGGTGTCGATATGCAAGATCAGAGAAAGCGCGTCGACCGGTTCGCCGGAGACGAGGACGTCAAGCTTGACGAGCTTGCTGACCTGATAGCCCGAAAGATGATAATCGAGCGACGCGTAGCCGCGGGAAACCGACTTCAGCCGATCGTAAAAATCGAGCACGATCTCGTT
>JAICPV010000559.1 GCA_025929655.1 Pyrinomonadaceae bacterium | reverse complement strand
GCTTGGCTCTGCTGACGTAAGAATTCCCCTTCACCCAAAACCTCCACGGCATCTCGATGAACTCCTCGGCGTAATCAATGCCGACTCGGGGCCCGACCGCGATCTCGCTCTTATTGAAATTACGGTATTCCTCGACCCATATACGCTCGCCCGTAAGACTCTCCCCATTCAGCTCACGCGTTATCCCGAGCGCGATACAGAGCTTCCCCGGACCTGAAGTCAGATTCGTGTCCTTCATCGTGCCGCGTCGCTCGCGCATACGCTCGATCCCCTCGACCGGTTCAACGCCTCGTATCAGGACGACGTGCGGATGATCCACGAGGCCCGTCACAAGATTTAGCTGGTAGTACATTCCGTAAACAAAGAAAACGTAGACGTGACCGCCCTCGGCGTACGTGACCTCGTTGCGTGCGGTGCGCCGCCCGCCGAAACTGTGCGCGGCTTTATCTAACTCGCCGAGGTAGGCTTCGGTCTCGACGATCATTCCCGAAACTCTTTCGCCGCCGGAAGTTGGGACGACCAACAACTTACCGAGAAGATCACGAGCGACGCGCAACGTATCGGTACGGGTGAAAAACTCGGGGCTAAGTCGGCTGTCAGACATTATCGGGGAACGCATATTGCACGATCAATATTGCTCAAAGAGATCACCGGAAAAGTGCGCGGAAAACGTACGAGATTTGTCTTCGAGTGTATCAAAAAGATTGCGAGGTGATGGATATGTCTATCAGCAAGGTCATGAGCACATGCGTCATGGAGTGCACCGAAGATACGCCGCTCGAACAGGTTTACGAGCGGCTCCGAAAATGCGAGCACGGGATAGCGGTCGTCGTCGACAGCAAGGCCCACCGCGTGCCGATAGCAGTAGTTACTGAGCGGAGCATCTGCGAGCAGTTGATCCTGCGCGGCAGAAACCCGCGGACTATGACCGCCGGAGACGTCATGGACTCACGAATAAGAACCGTCCGCGAAACCGACGAACTTGATCGGATCGCACCCGAAGAGCGGGATTCGCTCGCTGCGATAATAGTGACGAACGAACGTCGCCAGGTGTGCGGCATCGTTCCAAAGAACCAGATCCCCGTAATTCAGACCGCGGTGGCGGCGACACAATCGCCCGGCCTGATATTCGTAAATACAAACGTGCGCCGCTCGCCGGCAGCCCGCGAAATTCCGGCTTTTGGCTGGATCCAGTAGTAAAGGAGGCTTATATGAACGTTAAAGACATAATGACCAAAGACCCGGCGTGCTGCACGGCGGAGACGAGCCTGCAGGAAGTGGCGCAGATAATGGTCGATCACGACTGCGGTTGTGTTCCGGTCGTGGATAGTGAGGAGTCGAAGATCCCGGTCGGGATGATCACCGACCGCGACATAACAACCCGCGTCGTCGCTGAGGGAAAGAATCCGCTCGACCTGACCGCGGCGGACGCGATGACATCGACCGTTGTATCGGTCACGCCGGAGACGTCGATCGAGGAGTGCTGCAACGTGATGGAGTCGAGCCAGATCCGGCGGGTCGCGGTGGTCGACGCGAACGGTTCGTGCTGCGGCATCGTCGCACAGGCGGACATTGCAACGAACGCGCCGGCATTTGAAACTGCCGAGGTAGTGCAGGAAGTATCGAAGAGCGCGGCTAATTAAAGCTGAAAGGCGAAAGGATAAAGGAGAAAGCTGGTAAGCCCGCTAACCTCCTTTTTGCCTTTCGCCTTTCCCTTTCTCCTTTCGCCTTTCGCCTTTC
>JAICPV010000048.1 GCA_025929655.1 Pyrinomonadaceae bacterium | reverse complement strand
TTCCCTCGTTAACCGGGATGCTCAACGCCGATTTGAACATCTTCTTGGGCGAAACCGAATTCGTGTCATTCGCCGGGCCCTTCGACAAGAATGGGAAACGCATTATCGGTATTCGAGGAACGAAGATGCCACCGCTCAGCGCGCCAAATGTCGCCCGCAACGTGATCGTTCACGAGATAGGTCACGCGATAGGGCTGGGCCATAACAGCGATCCTTCCATGTTGATGTGCGGGCGGCCCGCTCCGTGCAGGCCTGCGGCATTCATCTCAAACGTCCCGAGGATCTTTCCACTTACCGAGCAGGAAAAGAACCAGCTTCGTTCGATGTATCCCGCGAACTGGAGATTCAGAAATTAATAGGAAGGAAGTTTTGCGTGGAAGCGACTCAATACGCCTGCGTGAGATCGACGCCCGTGTAGTAGTGCTTGATGATCTCGTCGTACTTCACGCCCATTTTCGCAAGGCCGTAGGCGCCGTATTGGCACATGCCGACGCCGTGGCCCCAGCCGCGGCCGGTGAATGTGTAGCTCGCAACCGCCGAGCCGGAATAGCGCTTGTTCATGACGAAAAGCTGTTCACGTAGACGCAGTGCGGAGCGGATCACGCCGCCCTTTAATGTCTTTATACCGTTGGACCCGATGATCTCCAGTTCGACGGGCCGTCGCGAATAGCCGACACGTTTCACCTTTATGTCGTACAGCGTCCCGATGCCGCGGACGTATCTGGAAAGCCTCGATTGGACGACCAATGCGGACAGCGTCGACGACCAATTCGTGAACGGCGACATATTCTCGGCAGATGTCGGTGCTTCGCTTGGCTCGACTTCCAGATAGATCACATTTCCCGAAGGATCGGTTTGAAACCGCACGGTCTCGCCGCCGATCAGGACCGCCTCCTTCACCGGATACATCGTTGTGCCGAACATCCGGAATAGAAACACGTCCGGCCGCACGATCAACTGGCGGTCGCTGCGACCGTTTCGGACGATGAGCTTGCCGTCCACGGTCGCCTTCGCCTGGCCGCTTTGCAGCGTCGGCATCCATTTTCGCTTTTCGAATATCTGGCGGATAACGCGAAGAAATTCCGCACGCGTCAGCGGCCTGTTCGGCTGCAAGGTCATATCCGGCCGAAGGGTGAAAAACCCATCGCGGAGCAGCATCGCGATGTCCGCACGGTTTGCCGACGGCACCTCGGAGACGTCGTCGAATGCAAGCTGGTAATTTACGTCGGAATCAGTCAGCAAAACGTCCGCCGTTCCCGCGGGATAAAGCATCGCCGAAAGAATGCGCGAGAGTTCGGCTGGCTTCGCCGTTTCCTTCGTCACATTAGGGAATGACTTTCCCGAACGCGATGCGATCTGGTTCAGCCAGTTCGATATCTCGCCGACCGTCGGTTCGGTCTCGAACCATTCGTCCGACATTTGGTTCGTCGCGAGCGAAAATCCGTTCACAGCCAGGATCGACATCAGCCGTACCATTTCAAGATTTGTTTCGGTGCGGACGCGCGCCGGAACACGAGCCGTTCGTATCGTGAACGGATCGAAATAGCGGCTGCCTTCCAGCGAGCATTCTACGCCGCGAAGGTACGGCTCTGTGTGGTCGAAGATGTTTTCGGAGTTTTCCGTTCGACCTCCGCACGTCGATGTGAAATATGCCATGATCGGCTTGCCCTGATAGGTCGCCACGATGCCGCGCGTTTCGCGAACCGCACGCGTACCCATCGGGTTTTCGATCGAGACGCCTTTGTAAACCTGCGACCAAACTGTCGGCACCATGTCGAACCCTTTCGTACCGTACGTCCCAACGTTAGCGACTGCGTACGTACGTGCCGCAACCGCCTGAGCCTTTTGCGCTTCCAATTGCGGCAAGCTGAGTTCGGCCGGAACAACGCCCAGAAGGTAATCTTCCAGCGGGACCACGTTGACGACAGTCAACGAACCCCGCGAGTTAACAAAAACCTCAAGCTTGCCGCGATAAGCTTTCCCGTTCAACCGCACAGGGTTCAGCCGGTCGTTGAATGAACCGAATGAGACGGATTTGAGCGACGAGTATTTCGCCGACTCGCTCTGCCCGTTGACAATGACCTCGCGCAGGTTCGGGTCTATGTACGCGGAATTCGAAACATTCGATCCCCCGGTCGCCTTCACCAGGCTTCGCACTTCCGATTTCCCGGCGTTGCGGACCTGCTGCGACAGCGCAACCGCATCGCTGGAAATGACGGTTTTCGTTTCGGTGACGACGGTCACGTCTTCGACGCCTTTTTCCGCGAGCATCGCCTTGAACGCATCGGCCTCTTCCGGCGAACCTTTCGGCGCGCCTACCCAAACCTTCCAGGTGCTTTTCCCGGCCTCCACCATTACCTGAGCCGTTTCGCCCGTCTGCAGTCGAACGTCATTCGCGATCTCGTTCGCCTCGTTTGCGCTCGGAACGTTCTGTATCTCGAAAATGAACTGGTCGTACGTAGGCGGCCGATAAGCCCGCGCGGAAACCGTCACCCTGGCCGTGCCTAATAACCGCTGCGGCTCATCGAGCGAGTGTGCAACGAGCTGCGAATCGGACGTCGTGATCGAAACCGAACTCGCATTCGTCACCAATCCGATGCGTATCAGCGGTTCGGCCGGCAGGCGAAAATACTCGACGAACGGGCTTGATAACGTCTGGTTCTGAAGGAGAAGTAGAACTACGGCGAGCGGCAGGCACGACTTCATAAAAAGCATAATAGCAAATCGCACCTCGAAGCGAGCTCGTCTTCTGTATCGCACTACGGCTTCGGATTGGCTACGATACGCGGGCGCGTGAACGCCGAGCCGTTCCCTGCCTCTACCTTCGTCTTCACTTTTCCGTTTCCGGGTGAGATCACAAGGGTAGATGGCGTCATCGCGGGCTTGACAGCATTCGCTGCCGGCGGCGGTTTGCTGACCGCCTGTGCCGGAGCAACGGCCCGCGATCGAGGCTTTGATTCAATGACGGCATCCGAAACAGTCACTTTCGATATCGGCTGCTTCGAACGAAGGGAATCCGCTAATTCCTCTGAACCTCGTATGGGCGCAACAGGCACCGAGGCCTCGTTTACTGTCTTACCTATTTCGGTGTCGCTCTCCTGCACCGTATGACGAGCAGGTTCGACCGCCGCAGGCGGAACTGTCTTCGATTCCGAGACCTCTGGGCTCGCAGATCGGACCTGCTTTCGCTCCAAAAGGCTGCTGCCGAAAAATAGGCCGATGATCACTGCGACGGCGAAACCACCGGCGATGATCCGACGATTCATGGAAGCGGCGGAAACGGAAGTGCCCAGAGAAGAAAATAGTCCCGTGTGTTGCACGGTCTGAACCGCCCGGTTCCAACGAGGCGGCTTTTCGAACGAGGCGAAAAGCGGTGTTTCGCTTCGATGCTTCGCGGTAACGGTTCTGGCTGCGGCCACCTCCTCGACGTCCGCCGTCCGGGCTTTGACGGGAGAAACTTCGGTAAAGGATTCTTCCACATGAAGCTTTCGAATTTGTTCAACACTCGGAAGATCGTCGTCAGGCTGTTCCCATTCGATCTTGATCCGCGTCGGCGGCGCAGCAGAAACGGCTTCGGCGGCGTCCATTTCGATCGCCCGCGCTGCCTGCGGACGTTCGCTCTGCGGCGCGGCGTCGGATAATGAAAGCTGTTGAATCCCGCGTTTCGAATCGGAACGAAATACGGAAGTCGCCGCGTGATATTTTTCCTTCCAGCTCCGCAATCGTACCTGGTTCAGATCGCCTGCAAGCGGTTGGCTCGTTTGTGATGAATCCGGCGCTTTTCGCATTTCATCCGATGCTGCCGGCAAAGCAGCAGACTCCGGTTCAGGCACTTGTTTCACCGGATAAGCAATGGGCTGCAACGCGGGAACTGCATCGACAAGTTTATTTCCGCTCGCTGACGAGCGTTTCGGCCTTGTTTGGCCTGCTCCAGCCGCTGCGGACTGTGTCTGCGGTATCGCTCCCGGAAACGGTGCAGGCGGCGTCGCCGTGTGCGTTGCAAGCTGCTCGATGTGCCTGATCTGCCGGGCGAACGCCAACGCGGTCGGCTGGCGGAATGCAGGCTGCTTTTGCAGCGACTCCATTAGCGTGTGGGTCAAGAGCATTCGCAGGTCGAAATTGTCGATCTTCACCTCCGGCGGATGTTCGCCGCGAATGCATTCGATCAGCTCCGCAGCCGTCGAACCCTCGAATGGCGTAGAACCGGAAAGCATTTCGAACAAAAGCACGCCAAGCGCATAAACATCACTCTGCGGGCCGCATTTTTCCGCGGAAAGCTGTTCTGGCGCAAAATACCGGATCGCGTCGATCGCGGAATCGATCGTCAGTTTATTCGCAATGATGGATCGTCGCGCGGCCGCACCGAAATCGGGATTTTGAAGTTTAATGTTGTTCTGGGAGGACCTAACGAGTATGTTCTCCGGCCGGATCGCGCCGTGGCTCAAACCGCTCGTGTGCAAAACGTGAACTGCCTCAGCCGTCTCGCGGATGATCTGAATCGTAATTAGAAGCGGTGGGTCACTGTTTTCGTTGAGAAAGTCGCGTAGTGTCCGCGACCTGGGCGCTTCAGCAATGTAATATACTTCACCGGTTTCCAAAACACCGGAGGTATAAACATCCGCGATGCTCGGGTGGATCAACGACGCCGCGGTCCTAGCTTCATCGAGGAACGGTTTTTGATCGGGAACCTGAAGTGGCACCACGCTTACGACACATTCCGTATTCGTATCTGTTTGTTTCGCCAGGTATCGTTCGATCGGACTGTCTTTTTCCAATAGACGCACGATTTGGTACCCCGACACCATCTCGACGTCGCGGCCTGCAGCATCAGTGAACTCCTGATGATCAGGATCGGCGCAGTTTCGCTCTTCATCGGAAAAACATCGGCCACAGACGGAACAGATTCGCATTTTCGATCCCCTTTGTTTTTCTGTTGAACCGTGTCGCGACACCTACGGCCCGATCCAAAACGTCTAGATCACAAAAATTCCCAAATGAAACGATTCTACTTGGGGCTTGAGATCGTCGGAGAGAGGGGCTTTAGATTCAAATTTTACAGCATCGAAAGTTCAAGTCAAGATTTTTGATTTTTAATTCGAGATCGCGTTGAAAATGAACGGAAAAGTTGCGAAGGACTGCCCACGATGCTGCGGCCTGAATGCGAAAAGTACGATCTTTCCCTTGCCGTAGGAAGCCTCGGCGAGCGCCGTTTTCCCGTTGATGAATTTTTCGCCGAGCATCCAACCGGACATTAGCGAATCTTTTTGGGCATATCGCGCAACGGTGGTCATGTTCGGCGTTTCAGACACGTCAAACGCCGAACTGGTGGAAAAATACGCGGGCATTTCTTCAAGAAGGCCGCGGCCCAGCGGATGTTTTGTATCGACCTGAAGTTTTACGATAGACCCGGGATTATAAAACTCGTTTCGTCTCAGGCCGGCAACGACATTCTTGATCGGCAGCCCGAATCGTTTGATCACCAGCCCGCAGGAATCGTCGAAGCAAACAAGTTTGCCTCCGTTTTCGACAAACTTGCGCATATTCTCCGCACCGGCTTCGCCAATACCGCCGGCAAATTCCGCAGGGTATCGTTCCGCACTCAGCCCGTTCATTACCGTCGTCTCGCTGTCGGCGGCCAGGATCATTGTGTCCACGTTCAATCGGTTCTGGCGAAAATCGTCGTTTGTGAGCGACGTGAATGGTATCTGGTAATTATCGAGAACCAAACGCGTCCATCCCTCGTCCATCGACGACGCGAACGGCTTGTAAAGGCCGATGCGCGGGTTGAAGCGAAGCGGATTCGGCATCTTTGCGAACGGTTCCGCGTTCGGTTTAAGGTTTAAAACTTCGCGGGCCTGATTTATGTTCGCAACAGGTTTCAGCGTGCTCTGGAATTTTGCGAGGTCGCGAATGTCCCAAACTTCATAGGTCTCTACCCCCATTTGCAGCGGCAGCGTCCAGCCCGCGACGTCGTACGGCGCCTCGGCGTCGCCGTTCGGCAGTAGACGATTGGGATAAACCTGTTTCTCGAACAAGCTCAGGACGTTGTTCTTCTGCGGCTGGTTGGTGAATATCAAAAAGCTGCCCAGCGGTATCTCGTGGAAATCTTCGGTCTTGCTGTGCTTGACCCAAAGCTCGTGGGTCATCTGCTGCACCTCGATCCCTTGCCACGTCAAGATCTCAAGAAATCGCGACACTGATTCCGCATTCGGCTGCCCGGCGATCACTACGTACGCTCGCGGAACATTCACATCCGCCTGCAAATTCGCCTTCCCGAACTCGTAGAAATTTCGCAAATACCGCTGCCGAAATTTCGCCGCCATCTGCAGAAGAGCCCGCGACGCGATCATCTCGATGTTGTTTATATCCGACGGCCGCCAAAGTCCCCCTTCCCATGTGTCGGGATAGTTTGTCGCTGTTTCGAGCAGGTTCGGCAGGCCGCGGGTATTCCGAGAACGGGCGAGGTCGTCGCGTCTCACCGTGACCGGCGACATCAGATTCGCACTTGCCGCTTCGGACAAAATACCGATCGAGTTGTGGTAGTAAGGCGCCGATCGGAAACCGCCGTGCCACCATGTGTCATATGTGGAATTCGTCGCCACGCCCTCGACGCCTTTTGCCTGTAGGTCCGCCGCCATCTTATAGCCGATCAGCCCCACCTCGCGCAGGATGGTCGGCGAAACTCGAGGGTTCGGCGGATCGAAGAACGGCGGGATGATGAACCGAGACGCATTCACGCCCTGCTGGTGGACGTCGTAAACAAGCTGCGGGTACCATTCCTGCCAAAAAAGCTTAGTTACCGCCTGCGTTTCCTTCAAATTCAGCATGAACCAGTCGCGATTGTTGTCATGCCCGGCGTAATGGTGGTAAAGCTCCGGCGGCGGTGTGCCTTCCGACCGCGTCCCGAGCGTTTTCTTGTACCAATCGGCAACGATCTGAACGCCGTCAGGGTTCGGCGACGGGATCAGCAAAAGGATCGTGTTGTCCAGGATCTCTTTCGTGTCGGCGTCTGTCGCCGTCGCAAGCTCGTACGCAAGGTTCATCGACATCTGCGACGCGACGATCTCTGTCGAATGGATCGAGCACGATACCGAAACGATCGTCTTACCGTTTTTTATCAGATCTTCCAACTCGCGAGCGTCCCGAACCGTCCGCGGGTCAGCCAATTTCGCCGAGATCTGGCGGTATTTATCGAGGTTCTTGATATTTCCGGCCGACGAAATGAACGCAACGATGAGCGGCTTGCCCAGGGTCGATTTCCCTATCTCGCGTACCAGAACCTTGTCGCTCACCTTGTCCAGCTTCGAAAAGTAATCGACGATCTGGTTCCAATCAGCCACGGTCCTGTCGTCCGACGGCGTGAATCCGAGTACGCTCTTCGGCGACGGCGGCTGTGCGACACATGCACTTAAAAAAAGTAAGATTAAACCGCAGAGAAGCAGCGATGCGGACAAACAGGATCGTCGGTTCGATAAACGAACATCACTTGGTGCATGCGAGTTGAACATAAAATAGAAGTCCCTTCCTCTGCGAGTCAGCGTCTCGGCGGTGAATTTGAACTGGCGATCCGGGAAAATAAGAAGCTTGCCTTTCCTTTCGAGCAGTCTAACAAATCACGTTTCTATGGAAAAATTCGCTACTGGTGGTGCTGGTTCGTCGCGTCCGTGATGCTGCTGGTCGTCGGCCTGCCATCGCTGCTTTTTCTTTGGTTGATAAACCGGCGGCTCTGGCTTTACCCGATCGCGCTCTGGGGAGCGGAAACCTGGCTCAAGCTCTGTGGCGCAAAGGTCAAAGTTATCGGCCTAGAAAATCTTGATGCAAACGAGCAGTACGTTTTCATTTCCAACCATCGCTCGTATCTGGACACAGCCGCGTTGTTCCGCTACGCGGGCAAACGGATCGGGCTCGTTGCGAAAAAAGAGCTTTTGAAAGCGCCCGTGCTCGGGCAGGGAATGGGCTTCGTTAACGTGATCGCGATAGACCGCTCGAACCCTGAAAAGGCCCGGCAGTCGATGGAAAAAGCGCGTAAGGTGATGGAGAACGGCTTTTCTTTCGGCGTCTTTGCTGAAGGGACGCGTGCCTTGCCGGGCGAACTGCTGCCCTTCAAGAAAGGAGCGTTCCATTTAGCCCTGCAAACCGGCAAGCGAATCATCCCCGTCGCGTTCAAAAACACGGATTTGATGATGGGAAAAAGAAGCAGTGTAATGCATCCCGGAACGATCGAAATGAACCTGATGCCCCCGATCGAAACCGAAAAAAGAGACGTAATGGAACTATTGGTCGAAACCCGTCGAGCGATCGCAAACCAACTAAATGCAAAACGTTGAGAGCTTCATTTCCGAAACTCTCAACTATCAACTGTTCACTATTAACTGTTAGTTACGGTTTCTTCGGCGTCGGCGAAGCAGCCGGTTTTGGGTCATTTCCCGCGGGTTCTTCGCTCACGATCGTGACATCCGTGCGGCCGAGTTTGTAATCGTCATACTTCACTTTCATTCGAAGGTGGACTACAAGGCCGTTGTTGAATTCCAGGTGATCGTCAGCGGCCGTGTACGCCGGGAACCAATATTTACCATCCACGTTCGTCCGCCACGTCTCGACCACCGGATATTTATTGTTCTTGTCCTCGGGGACCGCCTTCCCTTTTGACTTCACGATCATAAGGTCGCGGTCATCCACCCAAATGCGCCCGACAAATAGCCGCAGCTTCGACTTTTTCGGATCCGGTATCACTTTCGGGGCCACCTCGAAAACGTATAAATTCAGATCGTCGATCTTTTCCTTGCCGAGATATGTGAAGTTGTACTGGTCTATAGCTCTCGGCTCAAGCGCGAAGGGGTTTACGCCTCCTAGGTCCTCAAGATCTTCCGGCGTTACGCTGATCTCGGTAAGCGTAGGAACAGGAAAATAATTTATCCTTTCGAAACGCTGTCCGTCGCCCGTAAATGTCATGAACGAATCGCGCCGGTATGTTCCCGTCACCTGGCCGCCCATCCCGATCGTCTGCACTGTTGCACTTCGGTTGAAGACGTAATTTGTCAGTGCTTCACGAAATGCGGCCTCATTACCCGTGAAGGTCTTGACGATCCGGTCGACTTCAGCCTTTGGAAGGTCGGTCTTGACAATGTTCGAGCCCTGTCCGAATGCGGACACAACGCTCAAAATACACAAAAGAGAGAATAATATTGCGATTTTCTTCATGATCTTTGTCGAACTCGGGTCAATTCAATAGATGCAATGACGGATCGCAAAGTTCACTGATATTCGGCCAATAGGGCGAGTTAATCCACGAATTCGACGTTTACCTCGTGAGGGATAATACCGGCTTTATGCCCCTCAGACAGCAGGGTTCTAACTGCTTTCTTGCCCCGCTCGCCGTAATCCAATGTGAGGTCGTTGACCCACATCGCGATGAAACGGTCCGCCATCTCCGGCGCCATATCGCGGGCGAACTGCATCGCGTACTGCAGCGCGTCCTCGCGGTGTTCCATCGAATAAATGATGCTTTCGTGAAGGTGTTTCGAGACTTGTTTCATTAGCTCGGGGCCCATATCCCGCTTGATCGCGTTCCCGCCCATCGGCAGCGGCAGGCCCGTTTTTTCGTGCCACCATTCGCCGAGGTCGAGGACCTTGTCGAGGCCCATCTGTTTGTAAAAAAGCTGGCCCTCGTGGATCAAAAGTCCGGCGTCTGCTTCGCCATTTTGCACCGCATCGATGATCTGGTCGAACGGTACGACCACATGCTCGAAATCCCTATTGAAAAGACGGAGTGCCAAATAAGCGCTGGTCAGCTCGCCCGGGACCGCTATCTTCATGTCCCGGATCTCGTCGGGCGAGCGCGGTTCTCTAGCGACAACGATCGGACCGTATTTGTCGCCAATGCTCGCCCCGTGAGGGAGCAAAGCGTACTTGTCGGCGACGTACGCGTATGCGTGGAACGAGATGGCGGTCACGTCGTAAACGCCGTTCTTTGCGTCTTCATTCAGCGACTGAATATCCTTTAGGGTGTGCTCAAATTTTATCCCCCCGGTCTCGAGCTTGTGCGTCGCAAGCCCGTAAAACATAAATGCGTCGTCCGAATCGGGCGAAT
>JAICPV010000501.1 GCA_025929655.1 Pyrinomonadaceae bacterium | reverse complement strand
GTATTTTTTGTGTCCTTTTCGAGAATAAGGATCATCCGGTGCCAGGCGGTTTCGAGCTCGTCGGCGATGCCCGAAAGGACCGTAATGTCGTATGGCACGGCCACTTTTCTGCACCCGAACCGCGCGAATACGGAAAGATAACGGGCGGTTGAAAGGTCGGGGCATGAAAACCTGGCACGCCCGATCTTCAGCTCGATGCCCAGCAGAGTGTGCAGGATCTCAGGCTGATTCTCGCGTTCCGGTACGGCGAATTCGAACGAACGTGTCCGCATCGGACGGATCTTTGCATCATAAATATGCGGTATCCAGCGATCGCCGAGCTCGTTCTTTATCGCAGTTTCAAGCTTCATCGTGAGACGTAATATATCCGTTTTCAGAGCGAATCGACAGCGGACTGGAAACGCTCGTAAAAACGGCCGACGTGGATGCCGTCCATCATCGCGTGGTGAGCTTCGACGGACAACGGCATCAGTTCGCGGTCTCCGGCGGTGAATACCTTTCCAAAAACTAACCGCGGCACGGTCTGGCGGTTGTCGCCGCTGCTTGCATGTTTGAAACTGGTGAACGATACCCAGGGGATAACGGAATAATAGATCAGATCGATCCGGTCGGCCTCGACGTCGAACGTTTTCAGTTTCAGATATTTCTCACGAGCCACGCGGCCGGCGGCGACGTATTCAAATACGTTCGGACGCGATTCGAAATAACAAAAAGAAAATGTCTCATCCTCGTTCAACAGCGTCTGCGTCGCCTCGACACTTTGGAATTCGACCACCTTTTTGCCGATCATTCGAAACCGAAATTCTCGGATCGAGTTAGCCGCCTGCTGCGTGTAAAAGAGAGCGGCAATGGAAAACGACAAAGAGTTCTCACGGCAGAAACGGCGGAGCTTTGTGACGTCGACGTTCGCGGTGAAATTGAAATACGGATCTTTGTAGTCTTTAAAGAAATCGAACGTTGTTCGCCGCGCCCACGTGGCAATATCGACCTCGGTGTACGCGCTGCTCAACGCAATTGGGCTCCGATGGAAGGGTTAGACTGCGAAAATCTCTGGATCACCCTATCGCCAAAAATACCGAGATAGAACACACCGACGACGGTGATCAGAAGCACGGCGGCGAATGCGACCGGTAATTTCGGCTCGACCCAATCGGTCGTTCGATCACGGAAGAACATTACGACTATGAGGCGAAGGTAGTAATACGCCGAGATGGCGGTGTTAACGACCGCCGCGACGACAACTATGGCAAGCAGCGTATTTCCGGATTCGAGCGCGGGTCGGAAGACAAGAACTTTGCCGATGAAGCCGGCCGTGAGCGGCAGACCGAGCAAGCTCAACATGAAAAGCGAGAGTGTGAACGAAAGCGCCGGGGATTTAAAACCTATCCCGTTATAGTCCTCGAAATCGGCTCGCCGGTCGTTCTTTTGACTAAGAAGAGTGACGATCGCGAAAGCACCGATATTTGTGATCGCGTAGGTCAGCATGTAAAACGCGACGGAGGCAATACCTTCGTCTCGTGCGGTCGGCGTCTCGGCCATCCCCGCGCCAAGAAATCCGACAAGCGTGTAGCCTGCGTGAGCGATCGACGAATATGCGAGCATCCGTTTGACGTTGTCCTGCATGATCGCGCCGACGTTTCCGAGCGTCATCGTAGCGATCGCGATCAGTGCAACAGCGGTGATCCAGGATTCATGCAGGAGGCCGGACGCATGAACTCCCGCGAGAAGTGGAAAACCGAAAATGAATACGCGCAAAAAAGATGCAAATGCAGCGGCTTTCGGCCCGGCTGCCATGAAGCCTGTCACCGGCGACGGCGCCCCTTCGTAAACGTCCGGCGTCCAAACGTGGAATGGAGCGGCAGCGATCTTGAAGCCGAACCCGACGATCATCATCGCCGCTCCCACGAGCAGCAGAGCCGGGAAGTTTGACGTGGTAATTCGCGCCGCGATCTCGGGAATATTGGTTGAGCCCGTTGCCCCGTATACCAGCGCCATCCCGTACAAAAGGAACGCCGAAGCGAGCGAGCCGAGTATGAAGTATTTCATCGCCGACTCGTTGGATTTAAGGTCGGTCCGCCGTAAGCCGGCCATCACGTACGTCGCGATCGAGAGTGTTTCAAGCCCGAGGAAAATAATCACCATGTCGTTGCCCGCAGACATGAACATCATCCCGAACGTGGCGAAAAGCAGCAGAGCATGGTACTCGCCGACGGGAACGTCCTCACGCTCAACCCACACTGTGGAAG
>JAICPV010000036.1 GCA_025929655.1 Pyrinomonadaceae bacterium | reverse complement strand
TTGCCCGTGATCGATAACCAGCGATCCACCTCTTTCCGTGCGGACCAGGATCCAATCGGTCTTCGAACCGCCGCCTTCAACGCCGAGGGCCAATTGTTTGGATCTATCAGTCATTTGAATGGCCAAGTCGTTCCGGTGAGAGTTTCAATGTTTGTTCGACAACGCGATCGTAGTATCCGCGGTGAGAAAGTTTGGCTGCAGCAGATTCGTCGAGTATGAAGGTGACATGCGGATGCATCTGCAACGCGGACGCGCTGCATGAGGAACTGATCGGCCCTTCGATCGCCTTCGCCACAGCTTCGGCCTTCGCCTCGCCGAAAGCGAGAAGAAGGATGTTGCGCGCTTCCAGGATCGTGCCGATCCCAATCGTGATCGCTACGGTCGGAATGTCGCCGCTTATTTTGCTGTTGTCGTTGATCGTTTCGTCAGAAAGGGTTTTCAGCCTGGTTCGCGACGCCAGGCTCGACGTTGGCTCGTTGAAACCGATATGCCCAGTTCGCCCGATCCCGAGGATCTGCAGGTCGATGCCGCCCGTATTTTTGATCGCTGCTTCGTAGTCGGCACATGTTTTAGAAAAATCTTTCGATGCGCCATCCGGAATATGCGCATTTTCCGGCTTTATGTTCACGTGGTCGAGAAAATTCTCGTGAGTGTAGCGAAAAAAACTTTGCGGATGCTCTCGCTTTAGGCCAAAGTATTCGTCCAGGTTGAAAGTCGTAACCCGCGAGAGATCCACGCCTTCTTCGCGATGCATACGGATCAGCTCAGAATACATTCCCAATGGGGTATTGCCGGTCGGCAACCCGAGAACCGAGTCGGGCTTTCGGCGGATCTGATCGGCGACGATCTTAGCCGCCTGCGAGCTCGCTTTCTCTCTGTCCGGAATAATGACGACCAGCATTAGATTCGATTATCGGAGGTTTATGAAAACTTCGGCGTATCTCGCCGGGCTCTTTTCCTGGTGCGGATCTGCAAACACGCCCCGCCAGCGGTTCAGGCCCGCAACGCCTTCATCGTATCGTATGGCCGCTATCTGTGATCGGTGTTCGCGAACTGCTGCAAGCTTCGTTTCAATATACTCGGAAATGTCCTCCAGACAGTCCCAGTGCGGAAACAGTCCCCAAACCTCGTACGCCCGAACATGGGCTTTACTATTCGCCTTCTGCATTACGTCGACGGTGACCCTTCCTGCTGCCCGGTGCGAAGCATGGCGGTCGAGCTCGGGATGCAAGGTATAAACTTCATCCGGCTGAAATTGCATGATGACCTCTTCGAGTTTCTCGGCGGATCGCTGGAGCGCATCTTCATTCGCGAGCGATTCGAGACCGAAAAAATTCGTTTCTTCGATCCCTAAAACGCCGCACGCTTTTTCGCCTTCTTCCTTCCGCAACCGGGCCATAGCGTCCGGCCCCATCAAATCCGGATCCGGCGAACGACGCCCGTCGGTCATAACTACCGACAGGAGCGAATGCCCGGACCTCACCAATTTCGCGGCCGTCCCGCCCATGCCGATCTCCATGTCGTCCGGATGCGCGCTAATTAATAGAATTCTCTTCATTGATCGCGACATCTATTGAAGCTTCCCGCGATTATCTGATTACTAAAGACGGGAATTCGTCCGTTATAGAAATGATCTCCACTTCATTATCACTTCGGAACACCGAAATAACGTCTTCGTGTATCTTTTCCGCAATGGGCGATGTTTCGATGAATCGAAAATTCGACCAACTCCACTTTTTATCTTTCGTGAACCCGTCGGTGCAAACGTACTCGACCGGATCAGACGTTTCCGGTAAGGCATAAATACAAACACCGGAATTGACCGGATCAATTGCTAACTCCACCCACCAACCCCAATCTTCAGCACAAACGAAAGGTACGGAGTATCCTCGTTTTGATAATTCAACTTGTAAATACTCAGCCAACGCCTTTCCATACATTCCATCGTTAACGATTTCTTTTTCTTCGCCTGGGAGAACGGGAAATTTATTCGATTTAATGTGAATGAACTTGCCCATCTCTACTCCATTTTCCTTAACCGTAACCGCAGAGCCTGGAGCTTGATGAACCCCTCCGCGTCGTGCTGATCGTACGCTCCAGCGTCGTCTTCGAACGTGGAGATGCGCTCGCGGTAGAGCGAGTTAGGCGAGCGGCGGCCGGTGACGATCACATTTCCTTTATATAGTTTGAGTCTTACATCGCCGTTAACCGTTTTCTGCGTTTCGTCGATCATCGAACGCATGATCTCGAATTCCGGTGCAAACCAGAAGCCGTAATAGACCGATTCGGCGAATTTCGTTCCCAGGCTGTCGCGCAACCGCGTGACCTCGCGGTCCATCGTTATCGATTCGAGAGCGCGGTGGGCGCTCATCAGGATCGTGACGCCGGGCGTCTCATAAACGCCGCGCGATTTCATCCCGACGAAACGATTCTCGACCAGATCGACGCGGCCGATCCCGTGCTGGCCGCCGAGATAATTCAAATGTGAAAGCAGATCTACGGCGCCGTGGGCGATCCCGTTGATCGCAATGGGTTCGCCCTTCTCGAAAGATATGGTGATCTCCTCCGCGGTATCTGGGGCGGCTTCAGGCGATTTCGTCAGCAGAAAGATATCTTCCGGCGGAGCGGCCCAGGGATCTTCCAAAATGCCGCCTTCGTAAGAGATATGCATCAGATTGCGGTCTGTCGAATAAGGTTTCTCCGACGTAGCGGTCACCGGTATCCCGTGCTTTTGACAGTAATCGATCAGCTCCGCCCGCCCTTTGAAATCCCACTCGCGCCACGGAGCGATCACCTTTATATCCGGCTGCAGCGCGTAGTATGTGAGCTCGAACCGGACCTGATCGTTACCTTTTCCGGTGGCACCGTGCGCGACCGCGTCCGCTCCCTCCTTTTGCGCGATCTCGATCTGTCGTTTCGCGATAACGGGCCTGGCCAGCGACGTCCCCAAAAGATAAACGCCCTCATACAATGCATTCGCTTTAACCGCCGTCCAGACAAAATCCTTTACGAATTCTTCTCGCAGGTCCTCGACGTATAGCTTCGACGCGCCGGTCGCTTTCGCCTTTTCTTCGAGCCCGGTCAGCTCCTCTGCCTGTCCGACGTCGGCGCAATAGCAAACGACCTCGCAGCCGTAAGTTTCCTTCAGCCACAGGAGCATCGCTGAGGTATCGAGCCCGCCAGAATATGCGAGAACAACTTTCTTAATGTTTTTGGGCATTTAAATTAGTCAGAAACCCACTTCGCAGTCTTTTAAAATACGTTAATTTATCAGCAATCAGATAGTTTAAGCGAAATGGCTATGCTTTCCGAACTTCTGCGGTTCGAGGTGACAGACATAAAAGGTGCTTCGCGGCGGTTGTCGGACCTCGGGATCGGGCTGCTCGATCACGACTATCCGCCGGTTACCAACCTCTACTTCCTGGAAAGGGAAAAGCTGCTCCGCATTGCCTGGTCGCAGGTCACCGATTTCGATAAACCGCGAAAAAGGATAACCGTCCGCAGCTTCGACCGGGCCGAGACGGCGCATGACGACGTTCCGGAGGGCGAGGTCCTGCTCAAGCGTGACGTGCTCGACGGGTTGATCGTGGATTTGTTAGGACGCAGGACGACGCGTGCGTCCGACCTCCAGCTTGTTCAGGACGGTGACGACCTTCGTCTTCATGCCGTAGATGCCGGGCTTTCAGCAATGCTGCGCCGGTTGACCAGCGGTATTTACAGAGGCTCACGAAAGAACGATCTTTACGATTGGAAGTACGTCGAATTTCTGCGCGGCGATCCGCAGGCGGTCGAATCCGGCGCCGGATATCGGTTGCGGATAGGACGCCTCACCGGCGGCGAGATCGCGCAGATAGCCGAGTATCTTCCGTATCTTCACGCTGCAGAACTGCTGACCCTGCTACCGAACGATAAGGCCGCCGTAGCGCTGCAGGCGATGTCCATCCAGCGGCAGATCCAGGTGATCGAAGAGTTTGAAGAATCGGAAGCGGTTGAGCTTTTGTCGCGTATGTCGCCCGATATCGCGACCGATCTGATCGGCAGGCTGGGCATTGCGACGATGAAAACATTCCTCGCGGCGATGCCGAACAGACAGAAGGAACGGATCATCAAGCTGCTCCAATATCCGGAAGATTCGGCCGGCGGAATAATGGTGAACAACGTTGTGCGTTTCGACCGGATGACCGCGGTTTCTACAGCGCGGGAAAAACTTCGGGACCATTCCCGCGACGGCGATCTGATCTCGATCGTTTTTGTCACGGAAAACGCGGATTCTGCGATCCTGGTCGGTACGGTCAGGATCCGCGATCTGATCGAGAAAGATGAAGCCGAACAGCTCGAAGATATTATGGAACCTTATGTGACCACGTTAAATCCCTTCGATCCCGCTCTGGATGCGGCTTACAAGGTGATCGGTGCCCAGGTGGCGGCGATGCCGGTGACGGACAGGGACGGCTTTTTGCTCGGCGCGGTAACGATCGACGCGGCGATCGCACGGGCGATTCCCGGGAACGAAACACGGTCGCTAAAAGTATTCGCATGAAACCCAGAACGGAAGGCGTCGAGGGTCTCGAACCCATTCACGATCTTGGGGCCGGCAAGCTTCCCGAGATTCCGCCTAAGGCACCCGCAGGCGTGCGGGTCAACTATCGCGGCCGAGGGATCCACCTGCGGGGCCTGCGATTGCCGCCGAAGGGGATATGGAAATGGCTTTTGATACTCGGGCCCGGATTGATCGCAACTTCTGCGGGCAACGACGCTGGCGGGATCGCGACGTACAGTTCCGCGGGTGCAAAATTCGGCTACGACCTGCTCTGGGTGATGGTCGTCTTGACGCTGTCGTTCGCGATCGTCCAGGAAATGTGCACGCGTCTAGGGGCCGCCACAGGGCGCGGCCTCCTCGACCTTATCCGTGAGCAGTTCGGGATCGGATGGACGCTTTTTTCCGTTGGGATAATCATTATCGCCAACGGCGGCGTGACGATCAGCGAATTCGTCGGCATCGGAGCGGCATCCGAGCTGCTAGGCGTGTCGCGCTACATTTCCGTACCAATCGCAGCAGTCGTCCTTTGGTATCTGGTCATATTCGGGTCATATGCCCGAGTGGAAAAAATATTTCTCTTGATGACGCTGGTTTTCTTTGCATACCCGATCGCGGCGATCCTCGGCGGCCCCGATTGGACGGCCGTTGCGAAGGGGGCAACCGTTCCGACGATCAAATTCGAAAAGGAGTACATATTCATCCTCGTAGGCCTGCTTGGGACGACGATCACGCCCTACATCCAGATATTCCAGCAAAGCTCGACCGTAGAGCGCGGAGCGGCACGCAAGCATTACGGTACCGAACGCTATGACGCTTATGCGGGATCGGTTTTCTCGAATCTCATGTCGATGTCGATGATAATCGCGACTGCGGCGACGCTGTACGCAGCCGGCCAGCACGAGATCGGTAGTGCGGCAGATGCGGCAAAGGCACTCGAGCCGGTAGCTGGAAGCTCGGCGTCGCTGCTTTTCGCTGTCGGGTTGCTGGGTGCTTCCCTTCTCGCTGGCGGAGTGCTGCCGCTCGCGACGTCGTATGCGGTGAGTGAGGCGTTCGGTATCCCCAAGGGAGTGAACCTGGATTTCCGTCGCGGCAAGACGTTTTTCGGGCTGTTCACGGCGTTTATCGTGATCGGGTCGGTGGTAGCTCTCATTCCGGGTATTCCGATCTTTCCGCTCCTGGTTGGGATACAAGTATTGAACGGCGTACTGCTTCCCGTCATCCTGGTTTTCATCCTTATCTTGATAAACCGCGAAAAGTTGACGGGTGGGCTGAAAAATAGCCGCGTTTACAACTTGCTCGGCTGGGGAACTTTCGCGATTATTACTCTCGCGGTAGCGATATTTCTTGCGGGATCCGGTCTCGACCTTATTGGCATCGACATTTTCGCGCAATGACATCTTCGGACCGCTCGATCGAATGTCAGGAACAAGAAAACTTTGGGGCGGCAGATTCACCGAAGCGCCGGACGAAACTTTCGCCGAGTTCAACAATTCGTTTCGTTTCGATAAACGTCTTTTCGAAGCGGACGTGCGTGCGAGCATCGCTCACGCGAACGGTTTGCGACGGGCCGCAGTTCTCACAAAGGGTGAGGCGAATTCGATCATCGGCGCGCTGACTCAGCTTTTGGACGATTCACGGATCGATTTCAAATTTTTCGACTCCAACGCGGAGGACGTCCATTCGTTTATCGAGCAAAAGCTGGTCGAAGCGATCGGCGAAACTGGTTTAAAGCTTCACACCGGACGCAGCCGTAACGATCAGGTCGCGACTGCGTTACGGCTGTGGCTGCGCGAAGAGATCGACGAGATCACGCGGCTGACCCGCGAGCTGCAATCCGCGATCGTCGATACGGCGGAGGGTTTTCAGAAAGTCGTGATGCCTGGATACACGCACCTACAGCGGGCGCAGCCGGTCCTGTTCGCACACTGGTGTCTTGCGTATTTCGAAATGCTGAAACGCGATCGCGCGCGCCTGGCGGATGCATATGAGAGAGTGAATGTTCTGCCCCTTGGGTCCGCCGCTTTGGCAGGCACAAGTTTCCCGATCGACCGTGAGGCCGTCGCGAAAGAGCTCGGATTCAGGGAAGTTTCGGCTAACAGCATGGATGCTGTTTCCGATCGCGATTTCGCGATCGAGTTCGTCGGTGCATGTTCTATTTTGATGATGCACCTTTCCCGGCTTGCCGAAGACCTGATCTTGTATTGTTCGCAGGAATTCGGATTCATCGAATTGAGCGACGGGGTCTCCACCGGGTCGAGCCTGATGCCGCAGAAAAAGAACCCGGATGCATTGGAGCTTATTCGCGGCAAAGCCGGACGCGTTTTCGGGCACCATGCGACGCTTCTTGCCATAATGAAAGGCTTGCCGCTCGCATATAACAAAGATATGCAGGAAGACAAGGAGGCTGTTTTCGACACGGTGGATACCGTCAAGAGCTGCCTCAGCGTCGCAGGGATAGTTTTCGCGAACATCAAAATAAACGAACACCGAATGCGCGAAGCTGCCGAATCAAGCTACATGAACGCCACAGAATTGGCTGACTATCTTGTTAGGAAAGGTGTTCCGTTCCGGACCGCGCACGACGTAGCGGGAAAAGTTGTACTGCGTGCGATGGAACTCAAAAAAGAGCTCGATGAAATGCCTGTAGATGAGCTCAAGGCGATCTCGTCGGATATCGACGAAGACGTATTTGCGATTTTGACTCTTGAAAACACTATCGGAAGCAAATTGCAGATCGGCGGCACTTCATCGGAACAAGTCGGACAAGGACTCAAAGACGCGCGGGAATACCTAACAAAATGACCACGGACGAGCTGATCGAGCAGACCGCACAGAATGAGCTGATGCAATTCCTCGGCGTCAAGATCGTCGAAGCGTCAGCCGGGCGCGTTGTGCTGACAATGGAAGTCACGCCTAAAGTACACCAGTACGTCGGGATCATGAACGGCGGCGTTTCGCTCTATCTTTGCGAGACGGCGGCATCGGTTGGGACAGTCGCCGGAGTGGACCTGACGAAATTCACGCCGGTCGGTATCGAGATAAATGCAAATCATCTTCGCGCCGTGAGCAAAGGCATCATCACGGTCGAAGCGAAAACCGTCTATCCGGGACGAACGCTAAACGTCTGGCAGATCGACATCACAAACGACAAGGGCAAGCTGGTCTGCACCGGCCGCTGCTCGGTCCTCATCCAAAAACGCCCGGCTTTTCCAAGTACGACAGACTGTTAGTCTGTCGCGACAGGCTGACAGCCTGTCGTACGAGATGCATAACTTCGTTCGAAAACTGATCACCGAATGGCGTCGCCTCAGGCTGCCGTTTGACGGCGAACGTGTGATCGTCGCCGTTTCCGGCGGTGCGGATTCGACAGCATTGCTGATTGCACTGGCCGATCTTCGAGAACGGGAAAAGCTTGCGCACGAGTGCATCGTCGCGCATTTCAATCACAGACTTCGCAGCAAGGAAAGTGACACCGATGAGCTTTTCGTAAAAAAGCTCGCGAATGAAAGGGGATTTGAGTTTGTTTCTGCCGAGGGACACCTAAAGGGCAAATCCAATCTCGAGCAGCGTGCCCGCGAAGAGAGATACGCATTCTTGGAAAAGGCCGCCGAGGAGAAGAACGCGGCCTTCGTTCTTACCGCACACACGATCAACGATCAAGCCGAAACATTTCTAATGAACCTCGTTCGCGGCAGCGGTTTCGACGGGCTTCGGGCAATTCTGGTGGCCAGGCCGCTAATAGAGGGATCGGCCGCGATTCTGGTCCGCCCAATACTTTCATGGGCGAAGCGAGAGGATACCGTGCAATTTTGCCGGGATGTCGGCGTTGAATTCCGCAGGGACCGGATGAATGACGATCTCAACTTTACTCGCGTTAAGATCAGGAGATCGGTTTTGCCGGAGCTGGCGAAGATCAATCCGAAAATCGTCGAATCGCTGGCTCGAACCGCCGGTATTCTTTCGACGCAGCCTCAACTGATGTCCCCGGTAAATACCGTCGATCTAAGCTCGGCTCTGAGGATCCGGGAACTGAAGGATCTTGAGATCAGCAGCCTTTATGCCCTTCTTCGCAAATGGCTTCGCGAACGCCGTGGTACTTTGCGAGGTATAGAGATGAAACATATCGAGGCGATCGCTCGTCTTGTAAACAGCGGCAAAAGCGGCCGATTGGTCGAATTACCCGGCGGCGGCGCGGTCTCGAAAAGCGGCGGCTCCTTGCGTTTCGGCATATAAAGCTTGAATATTGAGTTACCGCCCGATTACTATTAAAGGTTGACGCCTCGAATGTTCGGGCGTATTCGGAACAACCGCGTATCGGCCGCCTTCATCCAATATCGTTGGCGATTTTGTAGGGAATGACGGCGGTTTGGAGGCTTTAAATTGAATTCGAAAGCAAGACAGGTTTTTTTGTGGCTGACGATAATTTCGGCGGCCCTTTTGTTCGTTTGGTATTTGCAGGGCAAACAGCAAAAGGCACCGCAGGAATTGGCGATCAATGAAGCCATCACGCGCATAGACAATAAGGATTTCAAGGAAGCTGCGTTCAAGCAGTCGGCGGTCGAATTCACCGACCTGGCGGGGAACAAGTTTGTCACCACGATCGGAAGCGATCCGACCCGCGAGCTCCTCGGCAAAAAGATCGATGAGTTCAATAAAACGAACGCCGGAACGAGTTCCGCGATCAAGACTACCGAAGAAGCGGCTTCGAGCGGTTTAGGATGGCTTATCCTGATCCAGGCATTGCCGTTCCTGCTGCTTATCGGCTTCCTCGCATTCACGCTCCGCCAGATGCAGGCGGGCGGAAACAAGGCACTGAGCTTCGGCAAATCGAAGGCGAAGCTGCTCAATAATCAGCAAAAGCGCGTTACGTTCAAGGACGTGGCGGGCGTCGATGAAGCAAAGGAAGAGCTTCAAGAGATCATCGAATTCCTTAAGGACCCGCAAAAGTTTCAAAAGCTCGGCGGCAAGATCCCCAAGGGCGTCCTGATGATGGGCCCTCCGGGAACGGGTAAGACCTTGCTTGCTAAAGCGGTCGCAGGTGAGGCCAACGTGCCTTTCTTCTCGATATCGGGTTCCGATTTCGTCGAGATGTTCGTCGGAGTAGGCGCATCGCGTGTTCGCGACCTGTTCGAACAGGGCAAGAAAAACGCGCCGTGCATCATCTTCATCGACGAGATCGACGCGGTCGGCCGTCACCGCGGTGCGGGCTTGGGCGGCGGACACGACGAGCGTGAACAGACGCTCAACCAGCTTCTCGTCGAAATGGACGGGTTTGAATCGAACGACGGTGTCATCCTGATGGCCTCGACCAACAGACCCGACGTGCTCGATCCGGCACTGCTTCGCCCGGGACGCTTCGACCGTCAGGTTGTGGTTTCGTACCCGGACGTTCGTGGGCGCGAAGGAATTTTGAAGGTCCATACGCGTAAGATCCCGCTGGACGAGGGCGTAAACGTGAACGTCATCGCACGCGGTACGCCCGGTTTCACCGGTGCTGATCTCGCTAATCTTGTTAACGAGGCAGCGTTGATCGCAGCCCGTCTGAACAAAAAAGTCGTGACGTTGAAGGACCTCGAATTTGCGAAGGACAAGGTTCTTATGGGGCCTGAGCGACGCTCGATGGTGATGACCGACAAGGAACGTCGGCTGACGGCGATCCACGAAGCCGGCCATGCTCTCGTCGGCATGAACATCCCGGAAAGCGACCCGGTGCACAAGGTGACGATAGTGCCCCGTGGACGTGCCCTCGGCGTGACATTCTTCCTTCCGGAACAGGATATCCTGGGCCGCACAAAGGAAGAGCTTCAAGCGATGATCGCCAACTCGATGGGTGGGCGGATCGCTGAAGAGCTCTTTATCGGCCGCGTGACCACAGGGGCGTCAAACGATATCGAGAAGGCGACCGAGATCGCCCGTGCGATGGTTTGCCAGTATGGTATGTCAGATCTCGGCCCGTTGGCCTACGGCAAGAAGGAAGAGCAGATATTCCTCGGCCGCGAGATCGCCCAGCATCGCGATTTTTCGGAAGACACAGCCATCAGGATCGACCAGGAAGTGAAACGGATCGTTTCCGAGCAGTACGAACGAGCAACGAAGATCCTGGAAGACAACCGCGAAGCAATGGAACGGCTCGTCGAGGCCCTCCTCGAACACGA
>JAICPV010000445.1 GCA_025929655.1 Pyrinomonadaceae bacterium | reverse complement strand
CTTCGCCAAACGCGCAATGCCCAAAATCGTTTGATGGCGCGGCTGCGAGAGGTTGAATACGAGAGCGAGCGGCTCCGCGAGGAGATCGACGCACTCGAAAACAGTGCTGCACAAACAGAATCTGCGATCGACAGCTTGCTGGTTACAATGCGGTCGAGCGGACGCCGTCCCCAAACATCGAAATCCGACCTGGGTACGCCCGCTCGAGATGTTACGCCAGTTCGCCGAGAAACGTCGTTTTCGCCGACATTGAATGAAGATCGAAGGCCGAGCTCCGTCTCGTATTTCGGCCAGAACCGTGGCGTTCCACATCGCACAAGTAATATCGAGGCGATCAGCCATCGATTCGCCGACCGCACGATCACTCAGGCTTGCACGCTTCTCCTTCGCGAATCGGGCAAGCCGCTTCACGTGAATGAGCTTTATAATTTACTGGTGGCCGGCGGGATGCAATTCAAAGGCAATAACCCGACTATCTCTATAGCGGTTTCGCTCAACCGCAACCGCCGTTTTAAAAAGGTCGAGCCCGGCACTTTCGATCTGATCATGCGGGACGCCTCGCGAACGGGTTCGTAGCAAAAGAAATAAAGGCGAGTTAATTGTATAATTATCGACAGTCGGCCCGGCTGTCGATTTTCATTTCCAAAGTACGGTATCTGATGAGTGTCAAAAGTAAACGTTTATTCATATGGTTCGCGATAATAAGCTGCACCGCGTTGATCTCCTTTGGGCAGCAAGTTCGGCTTCGCTCGAAACTTAGTCCGCCCTGCGTTCCTGTAGTGGCTGGGTCAAAGTGGCTATTTTCCGACATTTACGCGGACGGTAACATTGCAGTTCAGGGCAGCTTTCATTGCCGGGGGGCGTTCATCTACGACATTTCAAATCCCGATGCTCCGATTCTTGCTTCGCACTACAATCCAACGCCGGTCCAGGAATTTCTCGAAGCGATCGTGATCGGCAACCGCGGCTATTTCGGCAGCGGCTTCGGCGGCGGCGGTGTTCACATTCTCGACCTGACCAACCCTTATTCACCCAGCCTTCTTGGGATCGTCGACGCTACTCGCGGGAATGGCTATTCGTACATCCATGAGATGATGGTGTTCGCGCAAAACGGTTCGACATACCTGGTCGAGAATTTCAACAGCACCTCCGGCAACAAGAATCTCAAGGTCATCGATGTTACCGACCCTGCAACACCCGTTTTCAAATGGGAGTTCGCTCCAGCGGACGGTGCCTGGGTGCACGCGATGCACATTCGCGGGAACCGAATGTTCACGTCCGAATTTACAGGCGCCAAGATCGAGATCTACAACATTGAAAATCTCGCCACGCAGCCGCCGGCTTTGATCGGGTCAGTAACGTCAAACACGACGAACCACAGTTCGTGGACGAGCGAGGACGGCAATTACCTTTATTCTGCAAGGGAAACGTTCGACGGCGACATTCGGGTCTATGATATCCACGACCCCACAACACCGGTCCTACGAAAAGTGATCAAGGCTGCCGATCTGGGTTTGAACGCGATCACGCCGCACAACCCGGTCGTCTTGGGCGATCGACTTTATGTTGCATGGTATCAGGCGGGCGTACAGGTTTTTGATATCTCAGTCCCATGGGATCCCGTCCGGATCGGGCAATACGACACCTTTCCCGAGATGTTCCGTCCCGAAGCGGCAGTAGCGGAAATGTCCTTGCTGGACGAACCGTGGGACAACATTTGCGGCGCCGACAATCTGCAGAATTCGCTTCCAAACAGTTACGACGGCAACTGGTCGGTTTTCCCGTTCCTCGGCGAAAACAAACTGGTCGCCGGGGATATGGCGTCGGGTTTAATGATCCTCGACGCATCGGGGCTGCGTGCTCCGCCGAAGAACCTCATCTCCGATTTCGATGGCGACCGAAAGACCGATTTATCCGTTTTCAATCCATCAAGCGGCGTATGGAATATCGAAGTGAGCGCGAGCGGGTCCCGGTTTCCGATCGCCTGGGGGCTTGACGGCGATATTCATGTACCGGCGGATTATGACGGCGACGGCAGAACGGATGCCGCCGTTTGGCGGCCGGCGAATGGCAGCTGGTATATCGTCTACGGCGATGGCACGCTGAACGAGATCGCGTGGGGCCTGGAAGGCGACGTACCGGTACCCGGAGATTTCGATTCGGACGGCCGGGCCGACCTTGCAGTTTGGCGCCCATCAGACGGCACCTGGTATATCGTGCAAAGCACGCTGGGCGTTCGTATTCAGCCTTGGGGGCTTAAAGGCGACAAAGCGGCAGTCGGCGATTACGAAGGAGACGGAAAGACCGATCTCGCGGTGTGGCGGCCGTCCGAAGGTACGTGGTACGTGATGTTGAGTTCATCGAGTCAGATCTTTGTGCAGCCATGGGGCCTTACCGGGGACATTCCTCTGGTATCGGATTTTGACGGCGACGGGCGCGACGAGTTCACAGTATACCGGCCCTCCAACAGTAATTGGTTCGGCCTTGACCCGGTAACCGGAGCAATTTCGACGCAGGGATTCGGGCTCGCGGGCGATGTTCCGATCCCGGCAGATTACGATGGCGACACGAAAACAGATGTGGCAGTTTTCCGTCCGTCCAATAACACATGGTATTTCGTCTACAGCAGCAATTTCGGATTTAGAACCAGAACCTTCGGCAGCGGCGGCGACTCG
>JAICPV010000193.1 GCA_025929655.1 Pyrinomonadaceae bacterium | reverse complement strand
TTCCGTTTCGATCAATTGATGAATTTCGGCTGGAAGTTTCTCCTCCCGGTCGCATTGGCAAACGTGATCCTGACGATATTGATCGTCTACTTTTTGAATAGTTGATCTTTCACCGCAGAGTCGCAGAGACGCCGAGCTTTTGAAAAGCGTTTCCCGAAGTGATACTTAATTCTTCTCTGCGACTCCGCGCCGCTGCGGTTGATCAGTATGGTAGAGACGATTCTCTTTTTCCTTTTCGCCGGGTTCGCGATAGCGTGCGGCATATCGCTCGTCTATCACCGTAACCCGCTTTACAGCGCTATCTCGCTGGTGGGCGTATTTCTTTCGCTGTCCTGCATCTACGTCACGCTGGCCGCGCCGTTTATCGCGGCCGTTCAGGTGCTGATCTACGCGGGGGCGATCATGGTGCTCGTCGTCTTCGTGATCTTGCTGCTTAATTTGGAGGACGACAAGCCGCGAAGCAGTTTGACGTATCTGTATGGCGTCGCCGGAGGGCTCGGGCTCGCGTTGCTGGCGCAGGCGTTCTTTATCTTTTACGCCGTGTCCCGTGCGCCGAAGCAGGCGGTGAATATGGACGAAACGGTCGGGCGCACGCTTAGCATCGGCCAGGGTATGTACACGCAATATCTTCTCCCAGTCGAGATCGTCGGCGTGATGCTGTTAATGGCGATCATTGGCGGAGTGGTATTGGCAAGGCGTCTAAGTCAGCCGCAGTTAGAGCTGGTCGTCGATGAGGAGCTTGACCGGCGTATGGAAAGCGACCAAAAAGACGATTATCGAATCAGTTTTTAGTCCTTCGTCATTGGTCCTTTGTTTTTTCGCAAAGAACCAATGACCAAGGACGAAGGACGAGAATGGAACCAAGCTTAGCCAGTTACTTAGCACTTTCGGGCATTTTGTTCGCGATCGGCGCGGTCGGCGTCGTTTACAAACGCAACGCGATCGGCGTGTTCATGTGCATAGAGTTGATGCTGAATGCGGTGAACCTTACGTTCGTCGCCTTTTCGCGATATTACGCCGATGTCACCGGGCAGCTTTTCGTTTTCATGGTTATGAGCGTTGCAGCCGCCGAAGCTGCAGTGGGACTCGGCATCATCATCGCGTTTTTCCGTAACCGGCAGTCGATCGACGTGGACGACGCGAGCATTTTGAAGAATTAGTTTGAAAGCTCCCCTCCTTGTTTAGGAGGGGTGGCATCCCGAAGCTTTTTCGGGATGACGGGGTGGTAGTGGAGAAAGAATCAGATTTTTGTTGGACTACCACCCCGCCTCGCAATGCCTCGGCACCCCTCCAAGGCCACCCCGCGCGGAGATGCTCCGGCGGGGACCCCGGGCACAAGGAGGAGAGGTTTTGAAAATTCGCCGTGCCACGACGGAAGACGCGGAAAAGATCGCGGAGTTTTCGGTCGCTCTCGCGGAGCAGCATTACGGCTACGACCAGGTCCGCTTCACGCGGTTGATAACTAATCAGGGTGCCGCCGCTTTTTACGCGGGCCGCACAAAGGCCGCGAACGCCGGTGTTTTCGTTGCCGAAGTGGACGGCCGTGTGTCAGGGTTCGCGTATATGGAATACGAACCGGTCATTTATGCTGAACTTGCGACGAAGGTTGCGTGGCTGCACGATATCTACGTCGAACCCGAAGCTCGAAGCTCGGGAGCAGGCCGGAAGTTGCTTGACGCCGTTTCGGAAGAGGCTCGACGTCAGGGAGCGAACAAGATTTTACTTTCGGTGGCTGAACAAAACCGAATCGCTCAGCGGTTTTTCGAGCAGTCCGGTTATCGCCAAACGATGCGCGAGATGATGCTCGAGATCGAGTGAAGTGATTTGCATGCTGAATGCGGACGTACTTTCATTTCAGGAATTTGTGACGCACGAACCGCTGCCATTGTCCACGATCCAGGGCGCGGTCCTCGAATTCCTTCAGGGGCGAAAGGACGCGGTCCTCTTCGGGGCCCAAGCGGTGAACGCGTACGTCAGCGAACCGCGCGCCACACAGGATGTGGACATCATGTCGAACCGGGCGCACGAATTCGCGGAAGAACTTCGTCAGCATTTGAGCGAGAGATTTCATATCGCCGTTCGCATCCGAGAAGTGAAAGACAAGGGTTTGCGGGTTTATCAGGTTCGAAAGGAAGGAAATCGGCATTTGGTGGATGTTCGTATTCAACATAGATTGCCGGATCATCAGACCGTCGAACAGATCCAGGTTCTTACTCCAGTGGAAATGATCGTAAGCAAAATACTGAGCTACGAATCGAGGCGGGGAAAACCAAAAGCAGGTACCGATTGGCGCGACCTTGCTATGTTGTTGAACCGTTTTCCGGAACTGAAAGCACACGACGGAGTTATTTCAAGTATTTTGGCCGACCGACACGCCAGTTCGTACGCAATGGAATTTTGGAACGATCTGGTTTCGCAGGATCTTTCAGTCGAGGACGAAGACGACGACCTGAACTATTAGAATGATCGAGAACAATTTCTTAAGTATCATTATTTTTGCTCCGCTGATCGGTGCCGTGATCAACTGGCTGATCGGCGGGCGGCTGAAGAACGAGTTGTTCAGCAGCGTCGTCGCGTGCGGATCGATCGTTATCTCGACGATCGTGGCTTTCATGATCGCGTTCGGGATCGGCACGCCGCATCCCGGCGCATTGGTCGACCCGAAAGGCCAGCCTGTTCTGGATCATATCTGGACGTGGGTGAACGTCGGCGGGTTCCGGGCCGATTTCGCGTTGGGCATGGACGAGCTGTCGGGCCTCTACGCGTTGTTTGTCACGTTCGTCGGGCTTCTGATCCACATCTTCGCGACCGGTTACATGAAGGGCGATCCGGGATATTACCGGTTCTTCGCGTATCTGAACCTGTTCATGTTCGCGATGCTGACGCTCGTGCTTGCGGACAATTTCCTTTTGATGTTCGTGGGCTGGGAAGGCGTCGGCCTTTGCTCATATTTGCTCATCGGCTATTACATCAAGCTCGACGAAGCAAAGCGTGCGGCGAAGAAGGCCTTTGTGATGAACCGCATCGGCGACTGGGGCGTGCTGATGGGGATCTTCCTCATTTTCACGCTGACTGGCTCGATCGCGTTCTTTGACAAAACCGTTGACGGCCAGCAGGTGCAAAGCGTCTTCACGTACGTCGCGAATAACATGTCCGCTGACCCGTTCACGTGGGGCGCGATCTTTGCTGGCGGCCTGACCTCGATCGGCGTGCTTCTTTTCATCGGCGCGACCGGAAAATCCGCACAGATTCCTTTATTGACGTGGCTGCCGGACGCTATGGCGGGCCCGACGCCGGTTTCTGCACTCATTCATGCCGCGACGATGGTTACGGCGGGCGTTTATTTGGTCGTCCGTGCGAACGCAATTTATCAGTTCGCACCCACGGCGATGTGGATCATTGCTGTGATCGGTGCGGCCACTGCGATCTTTGCTGCGACCATCGCGATCGCGCAAAACGATATTAAGAAGGTCCTCGCGTACTCGACCGTCTCGCAGCTCGGATTTATGTTCCTCGCTGCGGGTGTCGGCGCATTCGTCGTCGCAATATTTCACGTGATGACGCACGCGTTTTTCAAGGCACTTCTTTTCCTCGGTTCGGGTTCGGTGATACACGGAATGCACCACGAACAGGACATGCGCAAAATGGGCGGGCTGAAGAAGTACATGCCCATCACGTTCTTCACGATGGCGGCGGGCTGGCTGGCGATCTGCGGCATACCGATCTTCGCGGGCTTTTTCTCCAAGGACGAAATTCTTTACAGGACATTCGCGGCAGATAATTACTTCCCCGGTGGGCTAGGATTCCCCGGCGAGGAGATACTTTGGGCCATCGCGACGGTGACGGCGATACTCACCGCCGTCTACATGACGCGAATGATGATCATGACGTTCTGGGGTAAGGAGCGTTTTCACGACGCCTTGCCGGACGCCGAGCACGCGGGCGATCCTGCCCACGCTGAGGAAACCGCGTTCGCTGCTGGAGCCGCGCACGACGATCACGCCGACGAAGACGATCATCACCACGCATTGCCGCACGATTTCAGGCCGCACGAATCCCCATGGGTGATGACGGTCCCATTGATCGTGCTGGCGGCACTCTCGACCATCGGCGGCCTGGTAGGCGTGCCGTACGCGATGAGCTCGCTTTTCGGCGCTGGCGACGTGAATGCGTTTGAGCATACGCTTGAACCGGTGGTCGCAGAAAAAGCTCACGACGGTCACGCTCCCGGAACGGCAAGTGAAGTGAAACATTTCTACGCCTCCGCCGCGGCTTCCGAAACCGCGGAAGCGTATGATTCGCACGCACCCGAGGTTGTCGCAAAAGAACGCGGGCTCGCCGCGCTTTCAACATTCCTGGCCGCGGTCGGCATCGGCATCGGATTTTTCCTGTTTTGGAAAACGCCTCTGCGGCGGATGCCCAAGATCCTCGAGGAAAAATGGAAGCTCGACGAGTTTTACAATGGCTACATCGTCGACCCGATCACACGTCTTTCAACCGAAGGCCTGTGGAAGGGATTCGACCTCGGCTTCGTCGACGGCATTGTAAACGGTATCGGCCATTTCGTGGCACAGTTCGGGAATTTCACCCGGCATCTGCAGGTCGGTTTCGTCCGCTCGTACGCTGCCGTGATCATTTTAGGAGCATTGGCGCTGCTTGGGTATTTTGTTTATTACGGATTGAAGCTGATCAGCTGAATGTTTCTTTCGTTTTTAGTTTTTAGATTTTAGTTTTTAGTTTGTTCGAAGATGTTCCGGACAAACTGAAAACTGGAAAGTGGGAACTGAAAATGAAAATTGACTATCATGGATGCAATCTCGGAAAATCTTTTGACGATCCTGATCCTGCTGCCGGTCTTCGGCGCTCTTGGCGTGCTCGGGTATCAAATGCTAGCCGGCCGCACGGATGGCCTGAAATGGATCACGTTCGCGATCACGCTGGTCAATTTCCTGATCTCGCTGTTTTTGCTCGGCGGTGGAGCGGCGGGCCCGAGCGGTTTTTCTTTCGAAAAAAATGCTCCGTGGATCTCGGCAATAAATTCGAATTACCACGTCGGCGTCGACGGCCTTAGCATTTGGCTGGTTTTGCTCACGACATTCATAATGCCGATCTCGGTGATCGCCGCCTGGAATGCGATCGAGAAAAAGCAGGCCGCGTTTTACATCTTCCTTTTGCTTCTTGAATCGGCAATGATCGGGGTTTTCGTCGCCTTGGATCTGCTCGTTTTCTACCTGTTCTTCGAAGCGTCGCTCGTGCCGATGTTCTTCCTGATCGGAATCTGGGGCGGCGAGCGACGCATCTACGCCGCGATAAAGTTTTTCATCTACACGGCCGTTGGCAGCCTGCTGATGCTCGT
>JAICPV010000464.1 GCA_025929655.1 Pyrinomonadaceae bacterium | reverse complement strand
AGGAAGAGCGGATCGATGCCAATATCGAATCGCTGTACAACCTCGAAGAAAATCTCCAAACCCAGGGCTACGATCTGAAGCAGCTTCCCTACGTGCTGCAGCTCAACAAGCGCGATCTTCCGAACGTCATCCCTATGGAAGACTTGACTTACGAATTGCGAAAAAAAGATGAGCCGGTTTTTGAGGCTGTGGCCACGACCGGCGACGGCGTTTTCGATACTTTGAAAGCGGTTGCTAAACAGGTATTGACGGAACTGAGAAAGGGATAGTTTAAATCAACGAACACTGAAGGGTTCGATGCGATCACTTCGCGCATCAGAACCCTTTTTTTTGCCCGCTGAAAAGAACTATTGACTGTTGTCCTGCCGGGCCGGCGACGAATTTCCTTTCGATGTAACGGGCTTTGGTCGCTCCGTGGGTTCCCCTGCCGGACTATTCCTGAACGACGCGGATTACCAGACGGGCAGAAGTGATCTTCGCTCGCCGGATTGCCGCCGTAGATCAAACAATACTTGTTACGCGCCTTCGGAGTGCCGAGGCCGTTCTTTTCGATGACCCAGTCCGCCTGATTAAATCCGATCCTAACCTTCATTCCAGGAATATCCGGCGTTTTCGTGAACTAGGACAAAACGCGAAATATTTTTTGAATTTTTGGCCGTGTGCTAAAATCTGCGTGATCGATCCCCTAAAAACAGCCCCCGATGGAAGGCAATCCGGCACAGATAACGCAGCTTTTGCTTGCCTGGCGTAACGGCGAACCGCAGGCGCTCGACCAGCTAATGCCGCTCGTTCTTCAGGAGCTGAAAAAGATCGCTAGGAACTTCATGCGCGGGCAGCGCGTCGGCCATACGCTGCAAACAACGGCACTTGTAAATGAGGCTTACGTTCGGCTCGTAGATTCGAGTCGTGTGAATTGGCAGGACCGGTCGCATTTTTTCGCGATCTCCGCGCAGCTTATGCGTCGCATTCTCGTGGATATCGCAAGACGAAAGAACAGCCTCAAGCGGGGAGGCGAACGCGTTCAGGTTTCCCTTGCCGACGATGTCAAAGCGGCCCCCCAGAAGGAAAACGACGTGGTCGCCCTGGATGAAGCGCTCGAGCGGCTGGCGCAATTGAATCCCCGCCATTCTCAGATAGTCGAGCTGAAGTATTTCGGCGGCCTTACCGAAGAAGACATCGCGGAAACGTTGGGCATTTCGGTTCGCACCGTAAGGCGCGATTGGAACCTTGCCCGAGCGTGGCTGTTTCGCGAATTAAGATCAACATGACGCGGGAGCGATGGAACAGGGTAACTGAGATATATCACGCTGCGAGTGAGCAAACGCCCGATGACCTGCCGGCCTTCCTGGACGCTGCATGTAACGGAGATGCCGATCTTAGGCGCGAGGTCGAGTCGCTGCTGGCTGCCGGCAGCGAGGCCGAAGATTTTATCTCCGAGCCCGCGGTGGGCAGCTTCGCATCGGACATACTTGCCTCTCACGCCCCCGCGCCGGACCAAATGCTCGGCCATTACCGCATCGTCGCGAAGATCGGATCGGGCGGAATGGGCGAGGTCTTTCACGCCGTCGATACGAAACTTGATCGCAGCGTCGCGTTAAAAACTCTTTCCTCGCTTTACGACAACGATCCTAAATTCCTGAAGCGCTTTCGGAACGAGGCTCGGGCGGCGGCTACCCTCAACCACCCCAACGTCGCTACAGTTTATTCGGTCGAAGAGACCGACGGCCTGCCGTTTATCACTATGGAGCTGGTGGACGGCCAAACGCTCGACCACCTTACGCCCGAAAATGGGCTCGACACGGCGAAGTTTCTCGAATGGTTCGAGCCGGTCGCTGATGCCCTCTGTCTCGCGCATGAGCGCGGCATAATCCATCGCGACGTTAAACCCGGCAACATCATGATCGCCGAAAATGGAACGCCGAAGATACTTGATTTTGGCCTTGCGCGGATCGACCGACGCGATTCCAGATCGATGTCAAAGACCGATATCACCGCTCCGGGACAGATCATTGGAACGCCCTCCTATATGTCGCCCGAGCAGGCCGAAGGCGCCAAGACGGACGCTCGGAGCGACATTTTCAGCTTTGGGATCGTGATGTACGAGGCTCTTACCGGCACGCGGCCCTTTCGGGGCCCAAGCCAGGGGGCGATCGTTCAATCCCTTCTGTACGACACGCCCGAGCCTGTCGCGAAACTTAAACCCGAAATTCCGCCGACCATTTCGAGGATGATCGCACGATGCCTTGAGAAGTCGCCTCAGAAGCGATTCCGGTCGATGAAGGAGGTCCACTCGATCCTCCACGACGCGCGCAGCGCCGTCGATGCGGGGATCTCGATGGACAGTTTCGCCCGGAGGTTCTATCGCGAGGCAACCGCGCCCTCGAGGCTTTGGTGGGCGGCCGCGGCGTCGGTCGTCCTCATGATCTCAGTGAGCGGCTGGTATTATTTTTCGGCAGCTCCGCCCGGACCCGCATTTCGATTCGACGGGATCTCGATCCGAAAGCTTTCGCAGTCGAACAATGTCGCATTTGCCGCGATCGCCCCGGACGGAAAATCGGT
>JAICPV010000341.1 GCA_025929655.1 Pyrinomonadaceae bacterium | reverse complement strand
CCCTGCTTCGCTACCGCGTCCACGCCGGGAAGAACGGAGCGAAGTGCGCTGCGGCCTGGATAGCCTGTTTTGTAGACGATATCCGGCAGAAAGATCACGTAGTCATTGCTGGCATAGAAGCTGAAATTGACAGACGTACCCGGCCCCGGATTCTGAAAATTGTGCACCGTGTCGGAAAGCTTTTCGTACAAGTACACGATCATCGGGTACTTCTTGTTTGGGTCGAAATTTCCGGGCTTAATGAGCACGCCCTGGAGCGGCACACCGTCCGCGCTCTTATAATTCACAAGTTCCGACGTGCCCCAATTGTACCCGGCACGCTGTGTGTCGGCGTTGCTTACACGTTTAGGAGCTTCGAAGTCGCCTGTTCCGACCCAAAGGTCGGGGAACATATCGAACCGTGACGCGGTGAACATCAATGCGTCCGAGTCTTTCGCCTTGACAGGGGTGTTGAAATTCTTCGCCTCCATCAAAAGCTTTTCAGGTGTCCCATCGAGTTTCGCGCTATAGAATCCCGAGTCTCGCGTCAGCAGATTTTCAGCACGCAGCAGCAAGGTCTGGCCGGGTTGGACGAAACGTTCCTCCGGATCAAGACGCACATACCGAAACTCGACCTTTTCGCGACGGCCGAGCCCGCCGGTGAGCATCTTCGCACCGCTGCCGTCTGCGGCAACCTGCCAGATGTCGTAACGGTCGTTGATCAGTACTTCCTTGTCGTCTTTTGCCCAGCCGCCGAGCCCATAGGGCGGCGCGGCGTTAGGCGTGTCGTGGTCCTCCACAGCGAACTTCACATTCAGTTTTGACGTCAGGTTGGTCACCTTGCCGTCGGGGATCGAGATCGAATTCCAGTCCTTGCCGTCGAAGTAGATCGCGTATTTCGCGCCCGGCGACCAACCTAAGCCGAAACGGGCGCCCTTTAGCAGGAGCTTCCTAGTACCGTCGGCAGTGTTAACGAGATAGTAGTCTGTGAAACCCGGGTCGTAATTGCCCCGAATGCGATATTCGCGATCGTCGGACCCAATGGCGTACAAGCCGTTGCTACTCGGGTTAACATTTTCCAGTGTAGGATCGGCAAGCTGTACGAATTTCTTATCGGCGATGTGCCACACGCCGCGGTAAGAGCGGTCGCGGTCGGGGATCGCGCGGACCTTTTGCATAGGTTGAATGTAGTCGTCTTTCCAATGCCAAAGATCGACGACGACCTTCTCTTCATCCGGCACAGCCGCGTTGGAGTCCGGATCGGCATCAGGTGCAGGCGCTGTGCTGGTGAAAAGTCTCGTTCCGTCGTATGAAAACGTTAACGAGCCCTTTTCGCTGATCACATATTCCGGACGGAAGCCCGGAGTCGATACGGACACGACATCGAAAGCTTTCGGATCGGTACGTGACCAATGGTAGACCTTGAACTTCGGCTGCTTCGCGGCTGCATCGTCCCTGTCGCTGATGAATGCTAGTTGCGTTTGTTTCTCGTCCCAGGTGAATTTCAAATACTTGCCCGGCCCGGACGCGAGCGCGACCGGCGGAGCCTCATTTTGCGGCGTAACAGCAAAGGCCCCGTTGGTGTCTTCCTTTCGCGACGACACGGCGTAAACAAGCGACTTTGCGTCCTTGCTGAACGTGTATTCGAGCACGTCCGCGAAAATGCGGTCGGCGCCTGTCGTCAAATTTCGCAGCACCAATGTAGAACCGTATTCCTTTCGCCGTGCGCCCGGGCTTGGTGACGGCGAAGGCGTGGGCCGCGGACCAGAGTTCGCCCCGGTATTGCTGTTTGCTGCAGCGGCCTCAGGCCGTCGTTCTTCTCGTGCAGGCTCTTTCAGGATCGCGACATAGCCGGATCCGTCTTCCGGCACCTGAAATGATTTGACATCCGCGATCCGCGTTACCGTTCCGGTGCCGAGGTCCATTATTCCCAACGTGTTTTTCGGGAATTCATCCGGGCGTTTCTTCTCCTTTCTCGCTTTGAGTATTTCGGCCTTTTCCGGTTCGATCGTGAAGAAAAGATATTTACTGTCTGCGGAAAACGTCGGGCGCAACAGACGACCCAATGCCTGAAAGGCCTGCGTCGCTGCCGGATCTGAAGCATCGGGCGGCGGCGTCGGTGGGCGATAGCCGCGCGGCACGCGTCGTTCCTGGTCGGTCACGGTGCTTCGAACGAACAACTCACCGTCACCGTCCTGCGGCTGCATGACGTACGCAACGAACTTACCGTCACGCGAGATCTGCGCTCCCTGCAGGCTTCGCCATGAATCGAAATCCTGAAACGTGATCGGGCGCTTTGCTGCCCCCTGTGCAAGCACCTGCGACGAGAGCACGCTCACCAATAAAAGGACGGAAAAGATACGGTTGGAAAATCTAACGGGAACGCTCTGTGTGAATTTAACGCGCATCAGGGACATGGAACTCCTGTTGTTTTGTCGATTGAAAGTGAAAAACTAATCGAAAATAGCACCTTACGCCATGCCAGACAAAGCAAGCTGTAAGGTGGGCAGCTTCCAGGCGCGTCTGCAGATATTTTTATTACAGCGTTAAGGCGCACGCTGGAGGATCACAAGCTCCGGTTTCATCGCTTCGATCGAGATGTGACGCGCTACTTCTTCGGCGACCTTGCGGAAGGCTTCTGATTGTTCGGTATCCGGTGCAAGGACGACGACCGGGACGCCCTTATCGCCGCCTTCTCTGACCTCGAAGCCGATCGGAACCTGGCCGAGAAAGTTGAGGCTGTATTCATCGGCAAGCTTTTGGCCGCCGCCCTTGCCGAAAATGTCGTATCGGTTGCCGGTATCGGGAGCGATGAAATAAGACATGTTCTCGATCACTCCGAGTACCGGGACATTCACGGTTTCGAACATCTTGACTGCCCGGCGAACGTCGGCAAGTGAAACTTCCTGGGGCGTGGTGACCAAGACGGCTCCCTGCACGGGAACGAGCTGCGCCAGCGAAAGCTGCACATCGCCGGTTCCCGGGGGCATATCGACGATCAGGTAATCAAGCTCGCCCCAATCCACATCCGACAGAAACTGCCGTACGACGCCGTGCAGCATCGGGCCGCGTAGGATCATCGGCTTGTCGGGCGGCACGAGCAGCGCCATCGAGATCATTTTGATCCCGTGCGCTTGCGTCGGAATAAGTTTGTTGTCCACGACCTGCGGCTGCGTGCCAGCGGCGCCGAGCATTATCGGCACGTTCGGCCCGTAAACATCCGCGTCCATCAAACCCACCTTCGCGCCGTCCTGAGCCAGCGCTACCGCAAGGTTGACCGCGACCGTCGATTTACCGACGCCGCCCTTGCCGCTCGAAACGGCGATTATGTTCTTCACACCCGGGATCGCAACGTTGTTCGCGACGCCGCGGCCTTGCGGCACCTCGGCGTCCATAGTTACGTTCACGTTTGCGACGCCGGGCAGAACGCGAACGAACTCGCGGGCCATGCCTTCCATTTCTTCCCTTACGGGGCACGCGGGCGTCGTGAGTACGACACGGAACGATACATCGCCGCCGTCGATCTTCAGATCGCGCACGAATCCGAGCGTGACGATGTCTTTACGCAGGTCGGGGTCGATGATCTGTCTTAGAGCATCTAAAACCAGTTCTTCTGTAATTTGACTCATTGGTTCCTGT
>JAICPV010000056.1 GCA_025929655.1 Pyrinomonadaceae bacterium | reverse complement strand
TTCCTGATGCGTCACCGTGCGAACGAGCAGGCGGTCGCCGAGCAAAACGTCAAACACGTTCAGACCGGACTGGTGATCGCGTGCGCGTTCTGCGAATCGATCTCGATCATCGGTATGGTGCTCGCCGTGGCATTCGCGTATCCGTACTTTTATCTTTGGTTCGCGCTTGGAATACTTGGAATATTTCTTCATTTTCCGCGCCGAAAACATCTTCTCGATGCGAGCAGCGCCCGCCCGGCGCTCAAATAGCCCATAGGCAATTCGTGTGGTAAAAATATCTGAATGAAGATCGCCACCTGGAATGTAAATTCAATAAATGTCCGGATGCCGCAATTGCTTGGGTGGCTGGACCGAACGAAAACGGACGTCGTTTGTTTCCAGGAAACGAAAACGATCGACGAGAATTTTCCGCTCGACGACCTTACGAATGTAGGCTATGAAGCGGCGTTCATGGGCCAGAAATCATACAACGGCGTCGCCATCATCTCGAAGTTCCCGATCGAGGATGTTCAGAAGAATTACCTCGATGACGACGACGAAGCCCCGAAACGCTTGATCGCGGCAACGATAAACGGGATTCGTATCGTGAACACGTACATTCCGAACGGCAGCGAGCTTTGGAGCGATAAATTCCATTTCAAGCTTGACTGGCTGCAGCGGCTTCGTCGATTCTTCGACGAAACTTGCGACGAAAATAAAGATGTCCTGCTTTGCGGCGATTTCAACGTCGCGCCGGACGAACTTGACGTTTGGAACGTTCCGGCATGGGAGGGAAAGATCCATTTTTCAAAGCCGGAACGCGCCGCGATCCACCACATAAAGCAGTGGGGATTTGTCGACGTATTTCGAAAGATGAACGGCGACGCACGGGAATTCTCGTGGTGGAATTACCGAGAAGGCGCTTGGCAGCGAAACCAAGGCCTTCGGATCGACCATATCTGGACTTCGAAGTCATTGGCCGAAAAATGTACTGGCTGCTGGATCGATAAGCAGCCTCGCGGCCTTGAACGGCCAAGTGATCATGCACCGGTCGTCGCCGAATTTAAGATCTGAAATGACCGAATCGTGAAGGTCGCTACCTGGAATATTAACGGTATAAACTCGCGGATCCGGCTCGTTCTTGATTGGTGCGGGAGAGAACAGCCGGACGTTTTGTGCCTTCAGGAAACAAAATGCGTCGATGCTCGTTTTCCGCATCGCCGGTTTCGCGCGGCCGGTTACGAGTACGTGGAGTTCGCGGGTGAGAAGGCCTATAACGGCGTCGCGATCATCTCGAAGCATCCTGTCGAGAGTGTGGAAAAATGCCTTCCGACGGACGGTGACGCTACGCCGAAAAGGTTCATCGCGGGCGAGATCGAAGGCATTCGCATCGTGAATGTTTATGTGCCGCACGGGACGCTGATCGGGTCCGAAAAATTCGATTACAAACTCAAATGGCTCGCCCGTCTGCGAAAATATTTCGACGACAATTTTCGCGTCGACGACAGCGTCATTCTTTGCGGCGATCTGAATGTTGCGCCGCATGAGCTCGACGTTTGGAAGCCGTCGCTATGGGCAACCAAGCTACATTTCACCAAACCCGAACGCGAAGCTCTTCTCGATCTAAAACGCTGGGGCTTTGTCGATCTCTTTCGCCAGATCAATGATGAACAGCAGGAATTTTCCTGGTGGGATTATTTTCATCACTCGTTCGAAAAGGACCGCGGCCTCCGCATCGACCACATCTGGGCCTCGCCGCCAATGGCGGAAATCTGCGTTGGCTGCTGGATCGACAAAGAACCCAGGAAACTGGAGAAAACTAGCGATCACGCCCCGGTTATTGCGGAATTTGTGTAGAATTGCCGCGTCGAGAAGGATACTGCCACAAATCTATCGAGTCGGAGGATTCGGAGCGTATGGGCCTTCATATTTTAGATTTCTTGACCTGGCGCGGAACGATCGACCGGAAAGCCTATTTCGCGGTCGGCGTCATACTGTTCGCCGTCAAGCATCTGCTTGACAGGTTCATCGCAAGCTTCGGATTCGACCTCCCATGGTCGGTCTTCAACTATTGGTTGGTTGGGGAGGGAACCGGCGGGATCGATGACAAGCCGCTGAACCTTTTGACGTTCTACGCGACCATGTTGGCGGTCGCACTGCCGTTCATCTGGGTCGGTGTCGTGCTGACGCTTCGCCGCCTGCGAGACATCGGCTGGCCGCTCTGGCTTGTCGCATTGTTTTTCGTTCCGTTCCTGAACCTCTTATTCTTCCTTATCCTTAGCTTTGCGCCTTCGAGAAAAACGGACTATTTCGCACCGTCGGAAAATCGGTTCCTTGCGGCGATGGACCGGATCATTCCCCGAAGCGGCTTCGGAAGCGCCGTCGCGGGTGTCGTCGTTACGACCGCCTTCACTGTCGCAATTACGGCCCTCATCGCCCAGGGCTTGGGAAATTACGGCTGGGGTTTGTTTGTTGGCATGCCCTTCTTTCTGGGGCTAAGCAGCGTGCTGGTCTATGGTTACCACGCGCCGCGTTCAGTCGGGAAATGCGTCGGTATTTCGCTTTTGTCGGTTTTATTGGCCAGCGCTGCATTGATCGCCGTAGCCCTCGAAGGTGTCATTTGCATAATCATGGCCGCTCCGCTCGGTGCGATGGTTGCAATGATCGGCGGGGTCACGGGTTATGCAATTCAAAGAGGCGCGCATGCCGAGGCCCCGTCGGGCGTAAAGCTGCGAGCCGTCGCCGTCGTTGGCTTAGCTTTGCCGTTGCTTGTGGCCATCGAACAGATCGAAGATCGCCAACCTGCACTTCGCGAGGTGCGAACTTCCGTGACGGTAAATGCGTCTCCGGAAGAGGTTTGGGAGAAGTTGATCGCATTCAGCGAGCTCGAGCCGCCGGGCGAGTTGATGTTCCGAACCGGGATCGCATATCCGGTCCATGCGGAGATCGACGGGCGCGGCGTCGGCGCAGTAAGACGATGCGTATTTTCTACGGGAGCCTTTGTGGAGCCGATCGAAGTGTGGGAGGAACCCGTGCTTCTGAAATTCGGCGTGACGGCACAGCCGGCCGTGATGGACGAGATGTCCCCTTATCAGGTTCGTCCGCCGCATTTGAACAACTACCTTCGTTCCAAACGGGGCCAATTCCACTTAACGCGTCTTCCGGGCGGCGGCACCGTCCTGGAAGGTACCACCTGGTACGAGAATAGTTTCTGGCCAGCAGATTATTGGGGCATATGGTCGGACATGATCATTCATCGAATCCACGGCCGCGTACTCGAACACATCAGAAAGGAAGCAGAGGCCTCAAAGATGAGATCGCGTATTTGATCTGTCAAGATTTGTAAATTCGTACAATTGTCCCTGTTTTCGGATTGATTTGAGCGCAATTCGATGATATTAGTTACGCGTCACCCGTAAACCGTTTTATGTAAGAGCCTTTGCAGCCCTGACATATTTGGTCGGAAATTATTCTTTTAAAACTCGTTCGGAGGAATTCTTTAAATGAAAAGAGCGTTATTTAATCTTTTCGCGCTGTGCCTGTGTCTTGTATTTGTTGCACCGGTTATAGCGCAAGAGCCCACGCCGGAGCCACCGGCCGGAACAACCGGGCCGCAGCGCCCGGGACCGGGCGGCGCCGCTTCGCAAGACCCGCAGCCGTATGAAAAGGTCATTACCAAGGATGCAAAATCGAAAGACGGCATCTTCAAGGTCCACAAAGTAAAGGACAAATATTTCTACGAGATTCCCAAAGATCAGCTTGGCAGGGAGTTTCTATGGGTGACCCAGATCGCCCGAACGACGCTCGGCGTCGGGTACGGCGGACAGTCCTTAGGCAGAAGGGTCGTGCAGTGGGAACGGAACGATAACCGTATTCTTCTGCGCAACATAAACTACAATGTTGTGGCCGATCCGAAGTCGACGATCGCCGAAGCGGTCCGCAATGCGAACAACAACACGATCCTGATGTCGTTCCCGGTAGCAGCCTGGGGGCCGAATGAATCTGCCGTGATCGATGTGACGCGGTTGTTTACTACCGATCTTTTCGAGCTAAGCGCCCGTCAGCGTTTGAACGCGACCTCGATGGACGCATCGCGTACATATATCGATCGGGTGCTGACGTTTCCGACCAATATAGAGGCCGAGGCAACGCATACTTATACACGCAACGCACCGCCCGCGGGCGGTGGCGGACAGGGCGGCCCCGGCGGCGGCGGACAGCAGCAGGGAATGCCTCCGGGAAGCGCTACGGTAGTTCTCCATCATTCAATGGTGAAGCTGCCCGAGAATCCGATGATGCCGCGACTATTTGACGAGCGTGTAGGCTACTTTTCCGTCGGACATCTGGATTACAGCCGCCCCGAGCACCGTGCCCAGGAGCGACGATTCATCACGCGTTGGCGTCTCGAAAAGAAGGACCCGACTGCGGCCGTGAGCGAGCCGGTGAAGCCGATCGTTTATTATATCGACCGAGCGACGCCGTCGTGGCTCGTGGCGTATACGAAAAAGGGCGTAGAGAAATGGCAGAAGGCTTTCGAGGCCGCGGGCTTCAAGAACGCGATCATCGCAAAGATGCAGCCGAGCCCGCAGGAAGATCCCGATTTCCATCCGGAAGACGCACGATATTCCGTTATACGCTGGCTACCGTCAACAATCGAGAACGCCTCCGGCCCGCATATCAACGATCCGCGGACCGGCGAGATACTTGAATCCGACATCCAGATGTACCACAACATCATGAACCTCCAGCGTTCGTGGTACTTCACCCAGGTTGGGCCGCTCGACCCGCGCGTCCACAAACTGCCGATGCCTAACGAGCTTATGGGCGAACTGGTCGAATACGTTGTTGCCCACGAGGTCGGACACACCCTCGGCTTCCAGCACAACATGAAGGCCAGCTCGATGTATCCGCAGGAAAAGGTGCGCGACAAAGAGTGGATCAAGAAGATGGGCCACGTTGCGACGCTAATGGACTACTCGCGTTTCAATTACGTCGCACAGCCTGAAGACAAGATCGATCCGGCGGACCTCATTCCCGGTATCGGGCCGTACGACCTCTGGGCGACGATGTGGGGCTACAAGCCGATCCCGAACGCCGAGACCTCGGATGCCGAGAAGCCCACGCTTAATGCATGGGCAGTTGTTCAGGATGAAACTCCTTGGTTCCGCTTTTCGACTGACGGCTCAGCCGGGAGCGACCCTGGCGAGCTCACGGAAGCCGTTGGCGACGCCGATGCCATCAAGTCCTCGACACTCGGCCAGGAAAACCTGAAACGAGTTGCGAAACTTCTCGTTCCGGCGACTACGAACACAAAAGGCGATCCGTATGACGACCTCACCGAGCTCTACGGCCGCATGCTGGGACAGTGGACGCTGGAGATGAACCACGTCGCGGCGATCGTCGGCGGCTACAACACACAGCAGAAGCACATCGGCCAGAGCGGTGTCAGGTTCAACCTGATCCCAAAGAGCCGACAGGCCGACGCGGTACGTTTCCTGAACCAGAACGCGTTCGTCTCGCCAACGTGGCAGGTCGATAAAGAGATCAGCCGCCGCATCGAGCCGGTCGGCGTCCTCAATCGTGTTCGGAATTCGCAAAACAGCGTGTTGAATAACCTGCTTTCGAGTGCACGTTTCGCCCGCTTGGTGGAGCAAAGCGCACTTGACGGGGCCGCCGCATACAATCCCGCAGAGTTCCTCGCCGACGTTCGGAGCGGCGTTTGGACGGAGTTGAATTCACCGACTCCAACGATCGATGCTTACAGGCGCAACCTGCAGCGTTCGTTCCTGGATATCGCAAATTCGAAGCTGAACGCGCCGGCAACGGCTGTTCCGCAAGGGCTGCCCCCGGGATTTGCCGCGATGTTCGCGACGAGCGGTGACGAGCGTGCGTTCTACCGTGCCGAGCTTCGGGAGATCCGGACGGCTGCGGAAGCGGCGATCGCAAAAACAAGCGACCGGGCGACGCGCGTCCATCTGGAAAGCGTTCGCGATCAGGTCGACAAGATCCTGGATCCGAAGGAAACAGGACGCGCGGCCGCTGCGGCAGACGAATTCCGCGACAGGATGCTGGAACTCTACTACAACCCGACTTCCTGCTGGCCGGATTACGAGATCAAGCCGTAACTTGGCGAGATCGGTGATTTGATAAGCGCGGCGCTTTAATCGGCACCGCGCTTTTTTCATTGGGAACGGCTAATATGTAGCGGTGGACACTTTGCTCGAATATTCGTACCTAACGACCGCTCAAATAGAAGCTCGGATGGAGGATGTACTCGCATCGCCAGGCGGACAGGGCATTTTGCGAATGATCGTCCGCCGGCCGAAAATAAATGCACGGGAAGTCGTCGGTTGGGGACGCCTCGATGTGATAGAAGGATTGGTAGGCGACAACTGGCTGAAGAAAGGCAGCCGTTGGCGGCGAGGCGGCGATCCGATGCGGCAGCTAACCTTGATGAACTGGCGTTTCGCGCGTCTAGTTGCCGGCGGGAAAGCGCGTATCCCTCTCGCGGGCGATCAGCTCTATGTCGATCTTGATCTAAGCAAAGAAAATCTTCGGGCGGGAACCCAATTGACCGTCGGAAACGCTGTGATCGAGGTTACTGCACCGCCACATCTCGGCTGCAAAAAGTTTGTTGACCGGTTCGGAATGGACGCGATGACGTTCGCCAATTCCGAATTCGGCCGCTCTCACAACCTTCGTGGCATCAACGCGAAGATAATCGCCTCTGGCGACGTTTTTACCGGCGATGCAATCACAGTCATCGCGGAATAAAGTTTTGCGCGCATTTTTCTCACCGTCCGGGTTGACCTAATATTGTCGGAGCGATTTCCTCCGGCTTTTGCCGAACACTTCTTTTTCTATCAGTCATTATCTTTTCGCTTGCGTGGACCCACATACCTCGTTAATATCGTTGCACTAATTAGCTCAATATTCGCAAAACCGAGTAGTCCGTAGCGTCTATTTTCTGAACTAGAGGAGGACCCTTATGCCGCCGATCTACATAAACACGGAGAGGATTGATCCGAAGAAAAGGATCTTCATTGCCGATGCGGCGGGGGGCGCCTCGGCCGAAGTGGAGGCATTGATGAAAAAGACGGTGATCGACGCTCTCGTCAAGAACGCGACTTTCACTACTAACAAGATCAAGGATGCCAAAGGATATACTCTGGAGATGGAGCTGCAAAAAGTGGATGTCGACAAGGCCGGAAACACCGCTTGCCAGATGTCCACGACCATTCGGCGGTATCCCGGCGGTCATACAGCCAGCGTCGGCGGAATCAGCAAGGCAAAGTTGGGCCCGCCCGCCGATAAAGAAGCTATTCTCGAATGTGTGAAAGCAATGGTCAAAGAGTCGGTCGAAAAAAGTCAGCCGGTAATGTTAAAAGATTGGCCGAATTGGTGAACCGGTCCCCTTATTACGAGTTAATTTCATTGGACTGAATGCCCTCACGGATAATACACTGTTCGTTGAAGGCGTTATGGATATTCGAAAGGCAGTTTTAATTTTCGCCGGAACGGTTTGCGTCGGGCTTGGCGTACTTGGGATGTTTCTGCCTTTGCTGCCGACGACCGTCTTTTTGCTCCTGGCCGCGTATTGTTATTCCCGCAGCTCATCTCGTTTTCACAACTGGCTGCTCACGAACCGCTGGTGTGGTAAGTACATCAAAAATTACCACGAGGGCCGGGGTATGACGGCCGGACATAAATTCCGAACGATCCTTCTGCTTTGGGCGTCGATCGGTCTGAGCATCTGGCTCTTGGATGGGCGTTTTTGGGTAACACTGCTGCTTATCGCGATCGCTGCCGGCGTAACCGGTCACCTGCTTTGGATAAAGACTTCTCAGAGCGAAAGTTCGGCGCTCTCACCCGACGAACCGGCAAAGATCTGACTTTTCCGCCCTGTTTTCCCGCTATAAGACTACTGAATCACTGACTTTGCAAAGCGACGCGGCGTGCGCTCGTTCCGACGCTTCGCGCCGGCCGAGCAATTTGGCTTGCTACAAACGAGCTATAGCCGTTAGTATCTTTAGCACCGATCACTGCAATTTCACAACGGGTGAGTAGCTGTTCGACACATTTCCAAAGGAGGGTCGCATGCCGCCAATTTTCATCAACACGGACAACAGCGACAAGAAAAAAAGGATATATATCGGCGACAAGGCCGGTGGCCTAAGCGCACAGGTCGAGGACATGATAAAAGCGCATATCGTGAGAATAATTACCCCGAAGTCCGAATTCACGACAAACAAGGTCGAAGATCCTAAGGGATATACGCTTTTTTGCGAGGTCACTGAATTTGGCAAGTCCGGCGGCGATACAACTATCAAGATCGTGATGGAGATAATCAGGTACCCGGCCGCTTACTCGGTTAAAAAGGGATCTAAAGGCGAAAAGGTTATGACCAGCGGAGAACTTTCCGGCACCGCGACCGGGTCGGGCAAGAGCGGTTTATCGCAGGGAGTAGAGGGGATAATGGAAAAGATAGTCCCAAAAACTTTTCCGGTGATGATCGCGGATATGGCGCGGCGATGAGCGATGCTTACCCGATACGAACCGATGTCATCGAAACCGAACCACCGTCAAATCCCTCGACAGGAAAGCCGGCGCGGTCACCTTCTCGCTGGAGGGCGAGGATGTAGATCAGCGGAAGATAATGATCCGGCGTCGGCACGGAAAGCAGTGCGTCTTTACCGCTCGTTTCATAGTTGATCAGCGGCTCGTGGTCACCGTTTTCGATCTGTCCCCGCGCTTTTTGTTCGAATCGCAAGGCCCAGTCGAACGGCTCACGCTTTGAATCTCCCCACGCGTAAGTGTGAAGATTGTGCACAAGGTTTCCGCTACCTATCACCAACACTCCCTCGTCGCGAAGCGAAAGTAATTTTTTAGAAAGCTCGTAATGCCACGCTGCCGGTTTCGTTTCGTCGATCGAAAGCTGTACGACCGGAACGTCCGCTTCCGGAAAAACATGACAAAGAACGGACCAGGTCCCGTGGTCGAGGCCCCAGTGGCGATCATCGAGGACCGCGTGGGTGCCCAGCAGGTCTTTGACGCGGGAAGCTAATTCCGGTGAGCCCGGTGCCGGATACTTAATCGCGAAAAGATCGCGCGGGAAACCTCCGAAATCATGTATCGTGCGCGGCCTCGCCATGGCGGTCACCGCCACGCCAGGGATGTACCAGTGAGCCGAAATGCACAGGATCGCCCTGGGTTTCGTAATGTCACGACCGAGCTGTGACCATGCTCGCGTCCACACATTGTCCGCGAGTGCATTCATCGGATTCCCGTGACCGAAAAACATGGCCGGCATAGTTTTGCTCATAAGCCAATACTACTCCCTTCGCCCGTTCGTCGGGTTGAAATATAATGTCAGCCATTATGAACAAACAGACATTATTGAAACAATTCGACAAATGCTTCGATAAGAACGGCTGGTTCGTGGCTGTTCGGAACGTGCTTGATGGGGTGACTGTTGAACAAGCCGTATGGAAACCTGGCGAATCTGACAGCAATT
>JAICPV010000527.1 GCA_025929655.1 Pyrinomonadaceae bacterium | reverse complement strand
GCGAGCTCGCCCATCGTCATCCCATGCCGCGTCGGAATCTCGAACTGCCCGACGAAAGACGTGAATTCTTTTTCGGTAACACTCCCTTCGACCGCGATCCCGTTGATCGGATTCGGCCGATCACACACGATGACGCGTTTGCCGAACCTCTTCGCCGCACGCATGCAGTTCGCCATCGTGTATGCGAACGTGTATATCCGGCAGCCGACGTCCTGCATGTCGAAGACGATGATATCGACCTCGCGCAGCATCGCTTCCGTCGGCTCGCGCGTTTCGCTGTAGAGCGAGTAGATAGGGATTCCGGTCCGCGAGTCGACGGCGTGCTCGGTCTCGATCATGTTGTCCTGCACATCACCGCGAATGCCGTGCTGCGGACCGAAGAGTGTCGTCACCCTCATGTGGTTTCGCTCGGCAACCACGTCGGCGACGTGACGAAAGTCGGGCAATACGGACGCCTGGTTGCAGACGAGGGCAACTCGTTGTCCGCGGATGAGGTCAAGTTTATCGTCGAGTAACGCTTCGACACCGAGGCGTGTTTGTTTGATGTTCATGGCGTATAAATAATACGAAAGCCCTGGCGAATGCGAGGGCTCTCGTGGGTATCAATTAATTTCCAGCAGTCTTACGCAGTGGCGTCGGCAATGGTCGCGTCCGGGCCGTTGGCCTTCACCGAAGCAACTCCGTTTTCCATGGCCGCGGGCGAATTGTACATCTCGCTTCGGCCGATCTCCTGTCCGTTGGCCGCTTTCAAAACGAAATACGGATCGCCCTTCGCCGATGTGCGACGCTCGTAACGGGCCTCGTCAGCCGCGTTTTTCTTTACCGACTCGATCCCGCCTTCGGCAGCGGCCCTCGTCTCGTACATCTCACTCGAAAGAATGATCTGGCCGTTTCCGGCCTTGAGGTTGAAATGAAACTTTCCGTTTGCTGATGTTTTTATTTCAAATTTTCCAGCCATAGTCCCTCCCGACTAATACTTAATTCTACTACCCGCTTGTTCGTGAGAGTCGTGGAAGGTCACTCAATAAAATCGTTCGCCGACATTTCACGGGGCGTCAGTTTATTTCGCTTGATGATCCTCGCGCATCCGTTCCACCGGAGGATCGGGTCGTCGTTTCCGGCGGGACGGATCGATTCGGCCTTCTGGAACCATTCCATCGCCTGTTCAAATAACTCGTATGCGTTTATGCCGCCTTTCTCGAGCACGGCTTTTGCGCGCCGTTCGTATACGATACCTGTGTAGTACGCTCGCTCGTATTCGCCCTCGATCTTCGACAGGTAATCCTTAATGTGACCCTCTCCGACGGCGTAGTCTTTCCCGAACCGGTCGCTCATCGCGAGCACGATATTGACGATCGCTTCCTGGTTGTCGGGCTCGATGGCGAGGATGTCGAGGTAGATACTCTCTGCGGCACCCGGCTCGTTCAGCAGGCGGTATCGATTCGCCTTCTCGAGCGCCGACGCAACGGCTTCATGATGCAATGGTTTTAGTTCGAACATACTCAACTCAGGAATCGGCCTTAGTGCCAGCGGACGCTTTCTCGTTTCGGCGCCAGTTTATGAAACCGATGATAAGCCCAAACAGCGTCGCGTGAAAGAAGAATGTCGTCCACGTTCGCGCCGAGCTGAAATATTGACCGAACGTCTGGCCCTCGTCTCGCAAAAGAAAAAATCCGATCACCTGCATCACCACCGCGAACGGACCGCCGGTCAGCAGGATCCCATCGAACATCAGATACCTGCCGAGTCCGCGTTTTCGTTTTTCCGCCCAGTCGGCTGGGGAATACTTCATTTCTTTCGCCTGAAGATCTTTACGAGCCTTGCAACCGGATCGTAAAACTCATCGACGACGCGCTCCTTTAGAGGGATGATCGCGTTGTCGGTGATCGTGATGTGCTCGGGGCAAACCTTGGTGCAGCACTTTGTGATATTGCAGTAGCCGATACCGAATTCGTTTCTTAGCTCGCCGATACGGTCCTCGGTATCGAGCGGGTGCATTTCAAGAGCCGCAGCGTAAACGAGGAACCGCGGCCCGATGAACTCGTTATGCT
>JAICPV010000449.1 GCA_025929655.1 Pyrinomonadaceae bacterium | reverse complement strand
GAAGGAATTTCGATACTTCGGCGCTTGATAAATTCAGCGAATTGGATTCTGAACGACGGCGGATCATCAGCGAGGCCGACGCGGTCAACCAGGCGCGCAATGCCGCCAGCAAAGAGATCGGCGAGTTGATCCGTACCGGAAAAAAGGACCAAGCCGAGACAAAAAAAGCCGAGGTTGCCGAACTAAAAACGCGGCAAAGCGTCCTTGAAGCAAAACGCGACGAAGCGGAAGCGGAAATGCACGACCTGCTCGCGGGCCTGCCGAACATTCCGGCAACGGATGTTCCGGTCGGCGCCGACGAAGCTGCAAACGTTGAAGTCCGTAAATGGGGCGAGCCGCGCGAATTCGATTTCGAGCCAAAGGACCATGTCGACCTGGGCGAAAACCTCGGCATTCTGGATCTGGAACGTGCTGCAAAGATCGCCGGTTCGCGTTTCGCGATCCTGAACGGCGCCGGTGCTCGATTAGAACGTGCCCTGGTCAATTTTATGCTCGACATTCAAACACGCGAGCACGGCTACACCGAAACGCTGCCGCCTTTCATGGTAAATCGAGAGGCATTGTTCGGGACTAACCAGTTGCCGAAATTCGAGGAAGACCTTTTCCATATAAAGGATGAGCGCGGCTTTGCATTGATACCGACGGCGGAGGTCCCTGTGACGAATTATCACGCGGGCGAGATCCTCGATGCTTCAGAATTGCCGAAATATTACACCGCTTATACGCCGTGTTTCCGAAGTGAAGCCGGCAGCTACGGAAAAGACACGCGCGGCCTCATCCGCCAGCATCAGTTCGAAAAGGTGGAGCTTGTAAAGATCACGCTTCCGGAGGAATCGGAAAACGAGCACGAGAAACTAACCGCGGACGCCGAGCGCATTTTGCAGCTTCTTGGATTGCCGTATCGCACTGTAGTGCTTTCTACCGGCGATATGGGCTTTGGCGCGAAGAAGACGTACGACATCGAGGTCTGGCTGCCCAGCCAGAACACCTATCGGGAGATCTCAAGCTGCTCGAACTGCGGCGATTTCCAGGCACGCCGAATGAATCTGCGATTCCGACGGGCAGGCGGAGCGAAACCCGAATTCGCACATACCCTGAACGGGAGCGGCCTCGCCGTCGGCCGCACGTGGATCGCTGTCATCGAAAACTACCAGCAGGACGATGGTTCGGTCATTATCCCCGAGATCCTGCAGCAATACATGGGCGGACTCGAACGGATCGGATAAGCACACAGTTGATTTGAGCCTTGATCTGTAATGTAATTACGAAGTAATTATGAAAGCCCAGATCATCCAGATCGGAAACTCACAAGGTATCCGAATTCCGAAAGCACTTCTTGAAGAAACCAAGATATCAGGCGAGATCGAACTCGAGGTCCATCCGGAAGGGATTCTCATCAAGAATATTAAAAAGCCTCGCAGCGATTGGGACGAACGGTTTAAAAGCGCGGCGGAATTTGACGACGATGTCGCGCGCGACGGCCGTGTCACGACCGCATTCGAGAAAAAAGAGTGGCAATGGTGAACCGCTTCGATGTCTTTTTGGTCAATCTCGACGATCGTCCGTCGAAGGACGCAAAAAACACGCGCCCCGCCGTCGTGATCTCGCCCGACGAGCTAAACAGGAATATTTCATCGGTCATTGTTGCGCCTTTATCGTCAACCAATGCAAGATTCCCGACCCGCGTGCCCGTCCATTTCCTGAACAGCCCGCGCTTCGTGATCCTTGACCAGATGCAAACGGTCGATAAGGATCGACTTGTTAAAAAGATCGGCGAACTCGAAAAGGAAGCGGAGGACCTGATCACTGAGCGGCTTCTGGAGTTGTTCGCGTAACAGAAAAGGCCCGCAATGCGAGCCTTTCCGTCCTTAATTCAAGCCCTGCTAGAAGGTCTGTGTTGTGCCGGGCGTTCGGGTCCCGATCTCCTTTGACACGGTATCGGTAACATCCGACGCCACCTGCTTCGCCTTGTCGACGAATTCCGTCGCGGTATCTTCCGCCTTCGAAAGCAAGTTTTCCCGCGTTTCGCCCATTAGCTTTCCTTCGTAATTCGTCGAAGGCAATGCGAGCCCCACGACCGCCCCGACGGCCATTGCGGCAGCCGCAACTGCCAGCGGTTTCTCCTCGACGTAGTGGTCGTAGTTTTCCTTCGCCGCACTTCCGAGATGCTCGATCCTTTCGACGGCGTGGCCGGCGGCGTCCGTCGCTCCGGAGAATGTCCTGCTCGCCGCATTCGAAACGGTGCCTAAAGCACTGCCCGCCTTTTCCGAGATCGCCTCGTAGGCGCCGCCCGCCTTGTTCGAGATAGTGTCGGCCGCGCCGCCGATGAGCCCGGCCGATCGCCTTTCACCCTGGCCCGTGGCCAGATACTCGGCAGATCTATACTTTGATAGCCGCTTTGTGTTCTTCTTGCCGAACCCGTTGTAAATGAGCATGGCCGTTCCGGCTCCAATAAGAGCAAACGGTATCGGATTCGCCGTGATCGTTTTGCCCACAGATGTTCGCGTAACTCCGTCCCTAGCTTGTTGCATAAAATTCACCACCTTTCCTATTGTTGCGTCATAAATCGACTCCTTTGCCGACTCGATGACATCGCTGACCTTTTCCGAGACTTGCTCCGATAAATTCGCCAGGCTCAATCGTTCCTGTAT
>JAICPV010000315.1 GCA_025929655.1 Pyrinomonadaceae bacterium | reverse complement strand
GAGATCGACGTCGCGCAACTGTAGGTCTACAGCCTCTGAAACACGCAGTCCGCTCGAATACATCAGCTCCAGGATCGCACGGTCGCGGAGGCCCGTTTCGGTCTCGATATCGGGCTGTGAGAGCAGCATTTCGATATCGCTTTGATTAAGGAATTTCGGCAAATAGAAGCCTTTTTGCGGGGCCACGATGTCTTCCGCCGGGCTCGTTTTGATGTGGCCGTCGATCATCAGAAACTTGTAAAATCCGCGGATCGAGCTGACCAATCTGCGTTTCGAGCTTTCGGAAAGCTCGCTTCTCGAAAGGTCCATCAGCCATTCGCGGAGGTCGTTTCGGCTTACTTTTTCGATCTCAAAGCCGTTTTTTTGTGACCACGCGGCGAGCTTTTTAAGGTCGCGCTCGTAAGCCTCGATCGAATTTGTTGAAAGCCCTTTTTCGACACGGAGATAACTCAGGTATTCGCGGATGAGATCGCGGTTCATTGGAATGGCCAATCAAGTCTATCAAAACCGAACCAAAACGATCGAAAAACGCACCAAATTGCGCGTTTTTCGAATCAGAAATGATCATTTTTGGAACCGAATTTCGCGAATCTTCATCCCGGCAAACCCGGTCAAAGCCTTTTCGATCCCGATCAGCCTCGTCGGCCTAGTTCCCTCGGCACTCTCTTTCAGAGCGATGCTCCATCCCGACGGACCGAAGTATCTCGCTTGCACTGCGTCTCCCAAAATTGAAACTGCGTAGATCGCCTTCCCCAGTTGGCCGGCATCGACGCTGCTGCAATGTATGAAGTACGGCTTGCGCAGTATCTGAGTCGTAGAATTCGAACGATTCGATCAAGGCGGGTATCGCGTCGTCGCTCAAGTCTCGCGAGTTGTAATAGGCATCGAACTCGCGGCCTTGCTGCATAAGCGCGATGTTCGTGCGGACGATGAAATCGTCCGGGTTGAGAACATGCGTCGCAACCAGGACGAAGAACGCCGACCAGAGCGCGGCCCAGGCGAAATATTGACGTGCGTTTCGAAGCACCGTTCCCGCGAAAAGCACAAAGACGGTCGCGAGCCATGACATGAACACCATCGGATAAAAACGAACGGTCGTCATGCCGTAGCCGAGAGGGCCGGTCAAGATCAAGAGCCGCTGGACCGCCGACGCCATGATGACGAAAAGTAAAACGATCTGAATTCCGGCGAGAACACGAAACAACATCTGCGCTTTTGCACTTTCTTTCTTAAGAAGCCAGTGCGATCCGAGGAGCATGGGCAGAACGATCGCGGCGACGGCGACGAGTTCACCGAAACCGCGTCGGGCATATTCGGCGAGTTTGAAATCGGGCGTGTTCTGGACTAGGTCGAAGCCGCCGAAAAGATACGGGACCTGGAAGATCACGAAGCTTAGGAACAGTAAATTAACGAGGCCGAGGATGACGCCGATCTCGACGGCGCCGAGCGTGAAGCCGGGGACAAGCGAGTTGTCGAGGTTGGCCCAGGACCAATCGACTTTCTTCGGACCCGACTCTTCACCGGGCACACTCCCTATCGGTCGTGTTTCCGCCTGCGTGTTCGCGTCGCCTCGTTCAGAATCCGGCGGGTCGGAGATATTGATGTGTTCGACAACTGTTGCGTCGTTGGGCAGCGTTACGGGGTGCTCGCCCGAGTCCGCGCGGACTTTTGCCATCAGGCTGGGTTCGGTTTCAATCGAGCCTTGAGTTTCCGGAACTGACACCCTCCCTATCGGTCGGGTTTCTGCCTGTGGCGCTGCATTCTCCAATCCGCCGAAGACGATGCCGCGGAAGTAGCCGGCGGTCATCCATGCGAAGAATCCGAACAGAAGGCCATGCGAGATGAACTTTTCGAAATCGATGTTGAGGACGGATTTGATCCAGCCTTCGTACATCGCGTCGGCGGCCATGAACAGCGCGCCGAAAACGAGTATTAGCGGTGTGGCGATGAGCATTCCGCGAATGACGGCCATGAAATGTTTTCGCCAACCGTTCGCCTGCATCTCGTTCCAACGGATGTCAGAGGCGAGCAGCATTAGCGGCGAGAATGCGGAATTGATACCCGCCCAGACCACGCCGATCGCGTAATGCAATGCTCCACCGAGCCGAGCCGTGATCTTCAATGTCGGGAGGAATAAAACGCCGAGGATCGTGACGATCGCGAACGTATCGGCGACGCGCAGCTCGATCGAATCGCGCCAGACGAACATCGACGCGAAGAAAACAAGCGCGCCAAGCAATGCGTAGGTCTGCGAGGTCAAACGCTCCGGCGCGTGGCGACGGAGCAGCATCAACAGCCCGCCCGCGAAGGCGAGATTGAACAAAAGCACGTTCAACCCCCATGGCGTCTGCCGCAGCAAAACGTCGCCGAGGATGCCAAGCACCACGCCGACCTGCAATATTTCTAAACCGATCTTCGTTCGCGAATTCATTACATCACCTATTGCGGCTTTGCCGCTCTATTTGTGCAAAAGTTCCGGTGCAAGGCTCATTTTTATCCGGCGAATAACTACCGGCCGCAATCGTGCCGATCAGAAAAGTCAGAAAATAGGTCAACAATCGCATTTCAATTACCTAAGCATCAGCTCACGAGTCTATTCGGTGCCGTGAGCGGGAACAATGTGGGCATCCACAGCTTTACCCGGTCGCTACCGCTCCCGGTTCTGACCTTTCATCGCCTTGATCAGCGCTTCCATGTGGTCGAGATACCGCTCGAGGGCTTTGCGGCCATCTTTTGTGATCGCGTATTCGGTAAGCGGCATTCGGCCGGCGAAGGATTTCTTGCAGGTCAGGTAACCGGCTTCTTCGAGCTTGCGAGCGTGCACGCTGACGTTGCCGTCGGTCGTGTCGAGCAGGCGCTTGAGATCGTTGAAGCTCATCTTTTCGTTCGCAGCGAGCGCCGAAATGATGCCGAGACGCATACGCTCGTGTATGACCTTGTCAAGCTCTGTCGAAACATCGCCCGCGGCTTTTTCGACGCGAAGAGCGTGCCGTGTCTCGTTGTTTTTTAGTGCAAGATTCTTTGCCATATCCCTCGTCGGACCGCAGCCGGCCCGGCTGCAAAATTAATTATTCGTGCTTCGCACTCATTGCACGCGAGCCGCGTGCGGTCCGGCTAGCCTCCGTACTTCTTGGCGATGATCGCGCCGAAGACGATGTGCAGCACGCCGAAGCTCAGGCCCATCATCAGATTCGCGTATGTCGAAGGCGGCAAGAACGCGACTGCTCCCAACACGATGAAACTCCAGCCCATCACGGGAACGACCCGAACTGAAAACGCTCCGCCGCACGCGATGGCCGCACCGTAGGTCAGCATGCAGACCGGTGCAAGCACGTAATAATGCTCATATCGCCACAGGCCGAGTACGATCACCGTTCCGGCAACGAGCGGCGGCAGAAAGCTCAACGCGAATTTCCGTGCAGGAGCAGATGTTAACGATTGGCCGCCGATCTTCGATTTCTGCCACATCGCGAGCAGCCCGATCGCGAAGGCAAGAAACGCTTCGCCCAGCCACACAGCCATCGCGTTCACGACCTGAACCTGCATGTTGGAGATCACGGCCGCGGCCACGGCGGTCGCGCCCATCAGCATGCCGCCGTATCCCGGCACGGCCGTGAAGCTCGCCGACCGCTCCATCGTGTCGCGGATGAATTTGAGATTTTCCTCGGCACGGCCGCCGATGTTCACGGGTTTTCGTATCTCTTCCAGCCGCTCGACGGGGCTCGGTTTCGCCATAACTAAAATCTACGCCTGGAGTTTCGTATTGTCAAGTACTTTGTACCGTAAAGTACATAGGCGGAAATACGACCGTAGGAGGGTGG
>JAICPV010000096.1 GCA_025929655.1 Pyrinomonadaceae bacterium | reverse complement strand
TGGCGGATGTGAAGACCTCGTAATTGTCGAGCTTGAAGGGTTTCGACAGGTTCCGCTGGACACGGTCGGCGATGTTGACAACTTCTTCCGGACCGCCTGTACGATTGAGCAGGATCGTAAACTCGTCACCTCCCAAACGGGCAACAACATCGCCGGGCCGCACATATGTCTTCAAGCGGTCGGCGATCGCGATCAGCAGCTTGTCGCCGATCACATGGCCGAGGCTATCATTGACCACCTTGAACCGGTCCAAGTCGAGGAAGAGGACCGCGAAACGCGACATTGGGTTCTCTTTCGCGCGCTCGACTGCGATCTTCAAATGGTTCATGAATTCTACGCGGTTGGGCAGGTTCGTAAGCGTGTCGTGACGGGCGTAGTAGTTGAGTTTCTCTTCCGTTGCCTTCTGATCTTCGATGTCGGTATTCGTGCCGAACCATTTGACGACCGCTCCGCTGGCATCCCGGCTGCAAGTGGCCGTCGCTTTGTGCCAACGGTAGGTTCCGTCGTAGCGCCGAAGGCGAAATTCCGTTTCGTAAAGCTCGCCCGTTTCGAGAGCCCGTGTCCAGCGCCGAATGCATTCCGGAAGGTCGTCCGGATGAACGACGTTCTGCCAGCCTTCGCCGACGATCTCCTTGGCGGTCTTGTTGAAATACTTCAGCGTCCGCGAGTTCACATAATCGAGCTTGCCGCTCGGTTCCGCCGTCCAAACCTGATGAAAGATCCCTTCGCCGAGCTGACGGTACCTGTTTTCACTTTCTTTCAATGCGTTTTCCGAACGTTTGCGTTCTGTGATGTCGCGGCCGATGCCCTGCACACCGACCGGGACTCCGTGACGCACTATTAATCGGGTGCTCAGTTCCAGGGATACGATCTTGCCGCTCTTTGAAACGATGTCGATCTCATACGTGGTCGAAACGTCTTCGCTCAATTTCCTGCGGGTCATTTCCTGAGCGGCTGCGAGCGAGCCCGGAGCCACAACATCGCCGATATTCATCCCTAATGCTTCGTCCCGGCTGTAGCCTGTGATGCGCTCACCGGCTCGATTCAGGGAAGTGAAGTTGCCGAGAAGGTCGTGCGTGTAGATCAGGTCGTTGGCGTTTTCGAAAAGATCGCGAAAGCGGGATTCGCTTTCCAGGAGAGCTTCTTGGGACTGTTTCCTATCCGTAATATCTCTGATCACGCTGGTGAAGAAACGAACACCATTCTTCTCGTATTCGGCGAACGAGAGCTCAAGTTGGATCTCGTGACCGTCACGATGCAAACCAGGCAGTTCGACGGCCTTCCAGGGAATATTTCGCTTTCCGGACCGCATGTATCGATCTAACCCGGCACTGTGGGCCTCACGATACCGCTCTGGGATCAGCATCGTAAGTTTCTGCCCGATCATGCTATCGGCCGAATGTCCGAAGATCTTTTCTGTTCCGGCATTGACGAAGTAAATCGCCCCGTCCTGGTCGATGGTTATGATAGCGTCGGACGCCGTTTCCGCAAGCGTGCGAAACTTAGCCTCACTTTCTCTAATTGCTTCTTCGGCGCATTTTCGCTCGGTGATGTCGCGGGCGATACCTTGTATCGCTACAGGCTCGCCGTTCTTCATGATGACGCTGCTGTTTACTTCCAGCGTCAGACGCGTACCGTCCTTGCGGATGCAATCGACCTCATAGGAAGTCATTCTCGCCGGGTCTTTAAGTTTCGCGGCAAGCTGTCCGCGTATCATCTCGACGTGCTCAGGAGCAGCGATGTCCCGCATGTTCAATTCGAGAGCTTCTTCGCGGGTAATCCCGAAAACACGCTCGGCCGCCTGGTTTATCGAAACGTAATTACCTTCGAGATCGTGGATGTAGATGATGTCGCTCGCGTTTTCGATCACATTTCGAAATCTCTCTTCACCGTTCCGCAGCTCTTCTTCGATCAGCTTCTGATCGGTGATGTCGATCATCACGCCCTCGCGGCCGATCACTTTGCCCGTTTTGTCGTGGATGAGACATCCGCGGTCGCGGACCCAGATCTGCTTACCGGCCGCGTCGATCATCCGATACTCGTAGTCGACCTCTTTGCCGGTTTCGGTGGAATCCTTCGTTTGCCCAAAGACCCATTCCTGGTCGTCCTCATGGATGACCTTCAGAAAGATGTCCGGGTCGGTGAGCCAGGATTCGAGCGGGTAACCGAACCTGACGAAGGCGGGACTTACGTAAAATGGTGAAAAGGGCGGCTTTGGGGATACCGCGTAAAAGAGAACTGGGAGGTTTTCGATGAAACTGCGGTACTGTGCGTCCTTGATCATGGGGCTCTTCCGCCGCAAATGCTGTGAGGCAATGGCGCTTTTTTTCGACCTGTTGGAGGCTTTGGAGGGCATATTCGGGGCAGGGATCGGGTGGGACGCGCCGAATTTTGTCATCGAAACGATGACGGAAACTGGTAAATTTACGAGATTTGCGACTGATCGGGGGGCCCGAAACGGCCCTTAGACGCTTTGAATGCTATACTTAGCCCGTTCACAGCGGGTGAAGCCGAAACCTCTTAAAGCAATCTATGTTCCAAAGAATGAATGATTTACGTGTTTGCCTGCGTTTGGCGCGGGAACTCGTCACATTGGCGGTTTTTCAATTCGTTTTTGCGGCATCGTTGTCCGTTTTGAGCGGGCAGACGATGCCGGCGGGTGCCGACCCGCAGGTCTGGGCCGAGGCCCTCAAGATCCACCGGAGGGCGATCATCGTCGACGGCCATAACGATATCACGGGCCCGATGGTGGACGAGGATTTCGATCTCGCGACCAGTTCGGTGGGAAAATACCACCGCGATGGGGATCCATTTCACACGGACCTTGCGAGATTGAAAACGAGCGGCGTAACCGGGGAATTTTTTTCGATCTACGTCGGCGGGAATCGTCTGCAAACGCACGATACCTTGCGGCGGGCGATGGATCTTATTGACGCCACTTATCGAGAAGTCGAAAAACATCCACAGCAATTGATGATGTGCGCCACCGCGTCAGAGATCCGCCGTGCGAAGAAACTGAACAAAACCTGCGCCCTGATGGGCATCGAAGGCGGCTACGCGATCGAGAATTCGCTCCATGCTCTTCGAAATTTCTACCGGCTCGGCGTTCGGTACATGACGCTCACGCACAACGTTGCGACGGCCTGGGCGGACGCGCACCGCGACATCAAACACAACGGCCTGACCGATTTCGGCAAGGAAGTGGTTCGCGAGATGAACCGCCTCGGAATGCTAGTTGATATCTCACATGTGTCCGACAAAGCAATGCACGATGCGCTCGATGTGTCGACCGCACCGATCATTGCGTCGCATTCGGGTGCGCGCGGCGTGAACAATCATACGCGAAACGTGCCGGATGACGTCCTTACGCGGCTGCCGAAGAACGGCGGCGTGATCATGGTGGTGATGTATCCTTCGTTTTTAGATGAACGCACGAACCGTGAAGAAAACGAGCGCACTGCGAAGCTTCGCCCTCAGATCGAGGCCCTTCGCGAGCGATTTAAGGACGATCAACTGGCATTTAGGGAAGCAGAGCGAAAGCTGCTTGCCGAAAACCCGATCTACATCGCGGATTATAAACGGATCGTCGATCACATCGACCATATAAAGAAAGTCGCGGGCATTGACCACGTCGGCCTTGGATCGGACTTTGACGGCGTGCCGTTTCTGCCGGCCGGAATGAACGGGATGGAAGATCTTGCACTCGTAACGTACGAAATGCACCGCCGCGGTTATTCCGAACCGGAGATACGCAAGGTGCTCGGCGAAAACTTCCTCCGTGCCTTCGCACAAGCGGAAAAGGTCGCTGGAAACCGTCAGATCAGCGCGAAAGGAAGCCTGAAGAGGCTCGCGCAGTGAGGCTAATTATATGCGACGAATAACTAGTCTTGTCGTTCTGTTATGGGTCGGAGCACTGCTTTCGATCAGCTGCGGGGAATCCGCGTCCAATAACTCAAATGCTGTTCGTCCGGCGAACACCAACATGAATACTGCTAACATCGAACCAGCGAACTCTTCATCAAACAACCCTGACATCGTAATGCCCTCTTCGTCGGGCAGTCGACCCGTGCCGCCGGGACAGCGAAACTCCGCCGCAAATGCCCGGCGCCCGAGCGTGAACTCGAACAACTCGAAGTCGCCGCAACCTTAGTTCATCCTCCGCCGCGGTTTATAGTTCTTGATCGTTCGCTCATCCGGTACGATTGACTTCGGTACGTTTTCAGGCGTATAACAATTGCGTCTTACGCAAACAATTTGCTTTCAGCTTCACGAGCGAGCGACCGTCACTCAAGATGCAGCGGCCGTTTCTTTTTTCACTCAAATGATGCATCTCTTGCCAGAGGAGAGAACATATGTCGCGGAACATCTTAGGGTTGGTTGTTCTTGTTTTTATCACGCTATTGGCGATCTCTTGCGGAGAGCCCATGGCTAACAATGCTTCAAATAGGCCAGTTAATGCTGCGAATAACGGAGTGTCAAATTCCGTGGCTTCGAGCGCCACATCAGAAGCGGAGATCAAGAAGGTTCTGAACGACCTTGCCGCCGCACTTGCCAAAAATGATGCCGATGCGGCTGCGAAGTTCTATTCGGACGATTACCACCTGGTCACGCTCGAAGGAAAGGATCAGACAAGGGCGGCGCGGATCGACGAAATGCGAACGTCGACGACCAAATTTGACTCGTTTGCGTATGAGGACCCGAAGATCCGCACCTACGGCGATACCGCGGTTGTGATCACTAATGTCAAAACCAGCGGCACCCTGCATGGAAAACCACGGCAGTCCCCGGCGCTGATCGCTACTCTGGTACTCCGAAAAATGCCGGATGGTTGGAAAGTAGTGAGCGGCCAGGCGACGCCGGTTACCGCTTCCACCGCTTCGGCGAATACTACATCGAATTCGGCGGCAGGTAACGCCGCAGATCGGCCGGCCAATTCCGCGGCAACCTCACCGGCTGCAAATCGATAGTTTCTGGTTGTAAACGAACGGCGCGGCAGATGCGAATGGAATTGCATCTGCCTTTTTTTCTTGCCTGTTTTATTTAAATGGCCAATATATAAAAGGGACGACCGCTGAGCCGTCCTTCGTATGTTTACATTCCCGCACCGTGGCATTTTTTGAATTTCTTGCCTGAGCCGCAATAGCAGGGCTGGTTCGGTTTCATCTTTGGAGTGTCGCGAACAAATGGCGTGTGCCGCGCGGCTTCCGCGCCGGCTGCTTCGGCGGTTGCCATCGCTCCGGTGAAGGCCATTCCCGCGGCTTGCCGCCGTGCCCGCTGTTGGGCGAGGCGTTCGAGACGCTCACGCTCTTCCTGCTCGTCGCGCGTTACTACCTCAAGATGGAACAGCGCCTTTGACGTGTTTGTATCTATTCGGTCAAGCATGTCCTGAAACATATCGAAGGACTGCTTTTTGTATTCGACAAGCGGGTCTTTCTGGCCGTAGCCGACCAGGCCGATGCCTTGCCGAAGCTGATCGATCGAGAGCAAGTGGTCCTTCCACTGCGAGTCGATGATGTTGAGCATGATGTAACGCTCATACGCACGCAGCGATTCGGCACCGGCAAGCCTTTCTTTTTCCTCGTAGTTAGCGATCGCCTTTCGCCAGATCGCTTCTTCGATCTCCGCCGGGTTCATCTTGTGAAAATCGACATCGGCATCCTTTGCCGGATCGACGGCGTAGATGCTTTCGATCTCCGCGGCGTAGGTGTCGACGTCCCATTTATCCGGCGTGACTTCCGTGCTCAGAAAACTGGCGGTAAGATCGCCGAGCAGATCGCGAGCTACGCCGTGATCACCGAGCAGGTAATCGCGATGCTCCGGCTCGAACATTAGCTGACGGCGCAGGCCGTAGATCGTTTCACGCTGCTTGTTCATCACGTCGTCGTATTTGAGGACGTGTTTGCGTGTTTCGAAGTTGCGGCCCTCGACCGCTTTCTGTGCGCGCTCGATCTGTTTGGAAACCGTTCGCGATTCGATCGCCACGCCTTTTTCCATTCCGAGCCATTCCATCATCGAGCGGACCTTGTCGCCCGCGAATATGCGCATCAGGTCATCTTCAAGCGAAAGCACGAAGCGGGACGAACCCGGGTCGCCCTGACGTCCGGCGCGGCCTCGAAGCTGGTTGTCGATTCGGCGCGATTCGTGACGCTCTGTACCCAGGATGTGTAATCCCCCAACCTCGACGACGGCATTGTGTTCCTCGGCGGCAACGCGCTTCGCCTTGCGAAGCTCCTCCTCGAACTGCTCAGGTGTCGCTTCGTCGGGATTGATCTCCTGCCGTTTCAGGTACTCTCGAGCAAGGAACTCCGGATTACCCCCGAGCAAAATATCGGTACCGCGGCCGGCCATGTTCGTCGCGATCGTGACCGCGCCTTTGCGTCCGGCCTGTGCGATGATCTCGGCTTCGCGCTCGTGATATTTGGCGTTCAGAACGTTATGAGGAATATTCGCTTTCCTCAACCGATCGGCGATCAATTCGGAATTCTCGACCGAAACCGTACCAACGAGTACCGGTTGCCCGCGTCCGTGAAGCTCTTTGATCTCGTCTACAACCGCGTCCCATTTTTCCGGAAGCGTGCGGTAGATCATGTCCGAATGGTCTTTACGGATCATCGCTCGATTGGTGGGGATCACCACGACGTCCAGGTTGTAAACGGTGCCGAATTCTTCCGCTTCGGTCTCCGCCGTTCCGGTCATGCCGGAAAGCTTCTGATACATTCGGAAGTAATTCTGCAGCGTGATCGTCGCGAGCGTCTGGTTTTCACGCTCGATCTTCACGCCTTCTTTCGCTTCGACAGCCTGATGAAGCCCGTCGGACCAACGCCGGCCCTGCATGAGCCGACCGGTGAAGTCATCGACGATGATGACCTCGCCATCCTGAACCACGTAATGGTGGTCGCGCTTATATAGAGTGTGAGCTTTCAAAGCTTGCTCCACGCAATGGAGCAGCTCCATATTTGCCGGATCGTAAAGGTTCGAAACTCCGAGCAGTTTCTCGGCTTTGGTAACGCCCTGCTCAGTCATAACGGACGAATGATTCTTTTCATCCAGAAGGTAATCGCCAGTCGTGACCTTCGTCTCCTCGTCTTTGTGGCCGCGTTCAAGGTGCGGGATCACTTCGTTTGCCGTGAAGTATTTATCCGTAGCGTCATCGGTCGCCCCGGAGATGATCAGGGGCGTTCGAGCTTCGTCGATGAGGATGGAGTCCACCTCGTCGACGATCGCGAAGTAGTGATCGGGTTGAACAAGCGACTCGACGTCGAACTTCATGTTGTCGCGAAGATAGTCGAAGCCGAACTCGTTGTTGGTACCGTACGTAATGTCGCACGCGTAGGCTTCCTTTCGCTCGACGTCGTCCATGTCATTCTGGATGCAGCCGACGGTGAGTCCCAGGAACTTGTGTATGCGGCCCATCCATTCCGAGTCGCGTGATGCGAGATAGTCATTTACCGTTACGACGTGGACGCCGCGGCC
>JAICPV010000537.1 GCA_025929655.1 Pyrinomonadaceae bacterium | reverse complement strand
GAATGGCTTCGGGCGACACACAAGGGCAAGTATTCGAACGCGGTGATCGGCCTCAACGAACAACTCGACCGGCATCCCGTGTTCGTCGAAAACGAGCCCAACCTTTCGGAGGACGAACGTCTCATGCGCCGCTACCGGAACCACCAGCGGGAATTGACCGAATCGGACATGCTGATCCTCGCGAACGACCACTGGAATTTCGACATCCGGGGATTTAATCCCGGTGGGAACCACGGTTCCTTCTTTCGCAAGTCCACGAATTCCGCCTTCATGCTTGCGGGCGGTTCGAAGACCGGGATCCCCAAAGGGTTGGAGATCACAGAACCGTACGACAGCCTTTCAGTCATGCCGACCATCCTGAGGCTTATGGGCCGGATCGATGCAAACAATCAACCTAACGCGGAACTTTACAATCTCGGGTTCAGACGTTTTCCCGGTCGGGTTGTGAGCGAGGTTTTCAGCGGTCAAACCAGCTCGGGCAAATGATCTAATCCGAATTCAGCTTCTTTTGTGAAATGAATGCGCAGTGCACGACGCCCGCGATCCAGCAACACCCGTAGGTCGCCGCGGGCATGAGCCGCATTGACAACGCCGAATGTATATTTTTGATCGGGAACCGGCAGATCGATGTCGACCTCCGCCGTTATCTGCACGAATACGCCGTTGTTCGCTCCGCCCTTGTACGCCTGGCCGGTCGAATGCAGAAACCGGGGCCCGAAGCCCAGACAGGTTGCGGGAAGGTGTTTTTCGAGAATGCGGGAGCGAAGGCGCTGAAGCGCATGCTCGTTTTCCAAATTCATTTCCACGAAAGCAAGCAGAGCGAAGTAGTCATGTTCCTCGAGTGTCGCCAGGTGTGCCGACAGGTATTCTGTAAGCCCGGGTTCGTCAACGAACTGCTTCAGGCGTTCCGCATGACTGTCGGAAGTGAACATTTGTATACCCTTGGTTTCAAAAAACGGGGTTTCCTCGGGGAGGGAGCCGGTCTTTTCGTATTCTTCGGTGATCTTTCGCGCCTCGATCTTTGCCGATTCAACATCGGGTTGGTCGAACGGGTTGATCTGCATTATCGACCCAGCAACCGCCGTCGCGAATTCCCACCGAAAAAACTCGCCGCCCAGCTCATAGAGATCGCCGATCGTGATCTCAATGACCGGATGACCGGCTGAGTATAACGCTGAAAGGTCGAGATCGTCCGCACTTCCCGCGAACTTCATATGCACAAACACTCGGTCGTCACCATAGCTTACGGCCGGCTGCGGCGGTTCCCGGTCGACGGGGATGATCGCGGTGCCGCACTTGCCCGTAGATTCGGCGAGAAGCTGCTCAAGCCAGGCACCGAGGTCTCGGATCTCGGGCGACGTAGAGATGGTAACCTTGTCTCGGCCCGCACCGTGACAAATTCCGAGGATCGTTCCCAACAGCAAACCCGGATTCGAGGCCGGGTCTTCGTTTCGACATTGCTTCGCCATTTCGATGCCGCGTTGTAGCAGGAGCTCGACATTCAGGCCCATGATCGCGGCCGCCGTAATTCCGAAAGCAGATAATGCAGAGTACCGTCCGCCGATCTCCGGTTTGCCGTACATAATATGCCGGAAACCGTCGGCCCTTGCCGCGGCCTCCATCTTCGACCCTGGATCGGTGATGGCGATGAATTGCTTGCCGGCGTTCACCTTTCCAACTTCATCTGAGACACGGTCAAAAAAATATTGCTTGAAGCAGTTCGGTTCTAATGTTGTGCCGGATTTGCTCGCGACTATCAACAGCGTTTTCTTGAGATCCAGTTTCGATTCAGCCGTTTTTACCTGCGACGGAACAGTGGAATCCAAAATATGAAAATTGTTCTTTTCGAAACTGATCGCCAAAACTTCGGGACACAGTGACGAACCGCCCATCCCCATCAGGAGCACATGTTCAAAGCCGGTTTTATCGATATCTGTTTTTAGATCCCGATATTTTTCTATGTCGGCCAATTCTT
>JAICPV010000459.1 GCA_025929655.1 Pyrinomonadaceae bacterium | reverse complement strand
GCATCTTTACGGGCAGTGTGCCGAAATGTCAATGCTGCGAATGGTTTGCGAGGAGCACAAAGTCCCGATCTTCGAAGACGCTGCTCAGGCCATCGGCGCTGAGGAAAATGGAGAACCTGCCGGGGCGATGGGCGAGATCGGATGTTTTTCGTTCTATCCTTCGAAGAATCTGGGAGGAATGGGTGACGGCGGATTTATGACGACCGATGACGACTCTTTAGCTGAAAAACTTTCCGCGCTTCGAGTGCACGGTTCGAAGGCACGTTACTTTCACAAATGGGTCGGTCTCAATTCTCGCCTGGACGGTTTTCAAGGCGCGGTTTTGCGAGTAAAGCTGCCGCACCTGGACATGTGGTCGGACCAAAGGAAAGCTAATGCTGATCGATACCGGACACTTTTCACTGATATTGGGCTGACGGAACAGATCGGGCTCCCCTTCGAGCGGGAAAACTGCCGGCACATTTACAATCAGTACGTGATCCGTGTACCGAATAGACGTAACGAGCTGCGAGAGTTCCTAACGAAGAACGAAATCGGCACCGACATTTATTATCCCGTGCCGCTGCATTTGCAGGAGTGTTTCCAGTTTCTTGGCTACAAGAAAGGCGATTTCCCGGAATCGGAAAAAGCTGCCGAAGAAACATTGGCATTGCCCGTCTTCCCGGAACTAAAACCGGAGCAACAGGAATTCGTAGTTAAAAAGATCCGCGAGTTCTTCGACTAAAAGATGGACCCCGACGAACTTTCCCATAGCAACAAAACGAAGGCAAAGGTAGCGAGTGTCGTTGCGATCATTTTGCTTCTCGCGTTTGGATGGTTCGCGATCAGGACCCAGATCGGAAGCATGCTTGCCGAGCAAACTTCGACTTCGCAGGCAAATGCAGCGGAGGTGGCCCGAGTCGCCGGCAGCTTGGCGCCGCTCGATCCGCGGCCGAAATACCTTGAGGCGGTGAAGCTTCGGCAGAGTTTTTCGGACGAAGATCTTGGCCGTTCTGTCGCGCTTTTGGAAGAGGCAGTACGCCGCGCTCCTTTTGATTTTCGCGTTTGGACGGAGCTCGCGCGAGGCTACGAGCAGGCCGAGCGCTATAAGGAAGCCGAAAACTCGCTGCGGCGCGCGATCGATCTGGCGCCTTCGTACGCAGTTCCGCATTGGCAGATGGGCAACTTTTTGCTTCGGCAGGACAGGGTCGATGAGGCGAAGCAAGAACTGAAGCTCGCCACTGGAACGAGTTCGGTTTACCGCGATCAGGTATACGCCCTCGCCTGGGACCATTTCGGAAAAGATCCGGCGCGGGTCGAGGAGCTGGCATCCGATTCGGCCGATGCGCGCGCAAATCTTGCGAATTTTTATTCCGGACGCCAGGCAGGCCGCGACTCGCTCCGCGTTTGGAACACGCTTTCCGCGGAACAGAAAGTGCATTATAGGGGCCTTGGCCAACAGATCGCGGCACGGCTCTATGAGATCGGCTACGTGCGCGAATCGCTGTCGATCGCGAGGGATGTCGGCCTGTCCCGCGACGCCCACGAAGAGACCGTCAACAATGGCGGGTTCGAAAAATACATTGGCGCACACGACGAAAGCTTATTCGGCTGGATGATCTTCAAAAACGACAGCAAGTTCGAGGCACTGCCCGATTCGCAGGTGAAGGCGGAAGGGACTCGCTCGCTAAAGGTGACGTTCCGCAACTACGTTAAGCGAGATCTATATAACGTTGCGCAGATCGTAACGGTACAGCCCGGAAAGCGGTATCGCGTGGCGTTCAAGGTTCGGACGGATAATTTACGCAGTGGCGGCGGGCCGTATCTCGAAATTCTAGCTGTAAAAAAATGGACACGTCTTGCTGCAAGCGAGCCATTCCCGATCGGCTCGTTCGATTGGCAGGAATACAAGTTGGAATTCATCGTTCCACCCGATGTCGAAGGCATTGAATTGCGGACCGTTCGAGTATTTTGCGGAGAAGAGTGCCCGATCGCCGGAGCTTTCTGGTACGACGATTTTCTGATCGAGCGTCTCGACTAGGCGATGACAGAGCTGAACAAAGCGGCATTCGCCCTATGCTGTGCGGCGTTATTATTCACCACAGTGGCCTACGGCGGTGTTCACCAGCCGATCATCGCGATCTTTTACGTGCTTGTGATATTGGCGGGCGGGGCATTTGCGATAAACGGTTTCAAAACGGGCGAGCTCGAATTGCCGTTCGAGCCCTTGCAATTGCCGTTGATACTCGCGGCGGCGTATGCATTGGTCCAGCTTCTTCCATTCGGTGCGTACAATGCGGCGTCGTCGTTAGACGGGATACCGCGTGCGATCACCCTCGACCCCTACGCCACCTGGGTATCGGCCTGCCAGTTTGTCGCGATATCGATCTATTTTGCAGTACTTTTGTTCGGCTTGAACAGCGTTTCAAGAATTCAAAGATTTACTGTTTTGATCGGAACCTTCGCCTTCGTGTTTGCATTCTTCGCGATCCTGCAATCGGTCCTCAGCCCGGATAAGATCTATGGCATTTACGACGTGAGCTACGGCGCCGCGTTCGGCTCATTCGTAAACCGCAATAATTTCGCGGCGTACATGGAGATGACGGCCG
>JAICPV010000467.1 GCA_025929655.1 Pyrinomonadaceae bacterium | reverse complement strand
CTGAACGAGCAGGTGATTCATGCCCGGACGGTTTTCGGTACGGGCATGAATCCACGACACGGTTTCGACTGTTGATAAACAAGGGGGATTTCATAGAAGTCCGGCTTGCCGGCAAACAGTAATCATAAATTCAAGGAGTTAGAAAATGGACACTACAAAAATGACAACTGAAATGGAAAAACTTAAGACGAAGCTGCGCGCAACATGGGCCGCGGGCGATTTTGCCGAGATCGCCAAGGCGATAGAGAAGGGAGCGGTCGAATTTGTCGGGCGCATGGATCTCAATCCGGGCATGCTCGTGCTCGACGTCGCGTGCGGAAACGGCAATATTGCGATACCGGCCGCACGGGCCGCAGCCGAGGTGACCGGTATCGATATCGCACCGTACCTGATCGAACAGGCGATCGCACGGGCCGAACGCGCCGGCCTGGATGTTGATTTTGACATTGGTGACGTCGAGGCTATGCCGTATGAGGACGCAGCTTTCGACGCCGTGCTGACGATGTTCGGGGCGATGTTCGCGCCGCGCCCGGACGTCACGGCGAGTGAGTTGAAACGCGTGTGTCGTCCCGGCGGCACCATCGGCATGGCGAACTGGACGCCCGAAGGTTTCATTGGACAGATGTTCAAGATAACCGGCAAACACGTCCAACCGCCGGCCGGGATGGCCTCGCCGCTGCTTTGGGGAGATGAGAAGACCATCGGCGAGCGATTCGCAGACGGTATCTCCGAGCTGCAAACGATCCGACGAACGATCGATTTCGAATTCCTGATGAGCCCGATCGAAGTTGTCGAGCACTTTCGCCTCTACTACGGGCCGACACAAAAGGCGTTCGAAGCGCTGGACGACGTGGGTAAGGCAGCGTTGCGCCGCGACCTCGAGCAGCTTTGGACCGAACACAACCGCAAGCATGACGGAACGACACTCGTCGAATCCGAATACCTGGAGGTTAAAGCGATTCGCGCGCGTAGTTAGTCCCGCGCAATTTTCCTAAACAAGCAGGGAGGGTGTCGGGAACGTACCTGCCGGACATTTCGGCGGGCTGGAGAAACTCTGCGCTCTGCGACACGGCAATAGGCGAAAAACCAGGAGATAGAAAATGAAATACAGATACGGAGTCAAAGCCTCTCTGACGATCGCTATCCTGCTCTGCAATCAGACACTCGCCGCCGCGCAGACGATCGAAAGGAAACAACCGTCCCGTCAAATTTCTTGGCCGGGATGAAATCCGCTTTTCGCATACAAGGGAGGGCGTCCAGCAGGTTTCCCAATTAATAAACAAACAGGAGAAATAAAAAAATGAACATCATGAAAATCAAACAGATTATCGGCAGCGCGATGCTTGTCGTTATCGCGCTTGGCCACGCTTCGGTGACTTTTGCGCTGTCGGCGGACGGTGAAATTCCGGCTCCGGCATTGCCGGCGGGATGTGAGCAGCTTACTGTTCCGGCAGGCAACGTAGTAGCGTTTCAAGTCTACGCCGTGGGAGTGCAGGTCTATCGATGGAATGGAAGCTCGTGGGGATTTGTCGGCCCTGAGGCGAATCTTTTCGCGAGTCCCAACTATCGCGGTTTGATCGGTACGCATTACGGCGGCCCTACCTGGGAGAGCAACACAGGCAGCCTCGTCATCAGTTCCGCCACCACCGCAGTGCCGTGCACGCCGGATGCGACAGCCATTCCGTGGTTGCGGCTTACGGCGGTCTCGAGCAGCGGGCCGGGTGTCTTCGACGGCGTTACCTACATTCAGCGAGTGAATACCGTCGGCGGCATTCGTCCGGCAGCGGATGGCGAAGTTGTGGGTCAGGAAGCGAAGATCCCGTACACGACCGAGTACTACTTCTACAAGCAGGCGAACTAAGACTGAACGTTCGAGCCAGAACCGTTCCGGCGGGGGAAGCCCCGTCCGGACGGTTTTGCTGGGACTTCAAGAGTAAGGAGAAATTATGAAAGCAATAATACAGAGCAAAATTATGATGGCATTCTCTCTCGCGGTTCTTTCGATCTTGTTGCCCGCCGCAACGCAGGCGCAGGAACGCATCATTTTTCAAACATTCCGCGATGGGAATAACGAGATCTATTCGATGAAAGCCGACGGCTCGAATCCGCTTCGACTTACCAATAACGGCGCGTTCGACGGCGAACCGTCGGTCAGCCTCGACGGCACCAAGGTCGTCTTCACGTCGACACGGGACGGCAACGGCGAGATCTACGTAATGAACGCGGACGGAACCCAGCAGACCCGACTGACGCATAGTCTCGGAAGCGATGCCCATCCGTCATTCAGCGCCGATGGTACCAAGATCGTCTTCATCTCGGATCGAGATGGCAACCTCGACGTCTTCACCATGAACTCCGACGGCACTAGCCCGACGAATGTAACTCGCACAACCTCTCCCAGCGGTGAGTTCGATCCGTCGTTCAGTCCGGACGGCACCAAGATCCTGTTTGGCCAGTTCGACGGTAACGACCCCGAGATCTTCATGATCAATGTCGACGGAACGGGAAAAGTTAACTTGACCGACAATCCGGCGGATGACCGTGACGCGCG
>JAICPV010000454.1 GCA_025929655.1 Pyrinomonadaceae bacterium | reverse complement strand
TGCGTGAGCAGGCGAGTTTCAAGTTCCAAGTTCAAAGTTCCAAGTTTGTTGTTCTCACCATGACTTGAAACCTGGAACTTGGAACCTGGAACAGCGAATTTGTTAGCCACTTCGCTCATTTTTCGCTCGGCGTCGTGCTGGTAGGGGTACATCCACGCGTTTTTTTCATTGAGCCACACTTTGTAATAGCCGTTCTCGCCCCACGAACTTTGACACGGCGTCTGCACCTGGATCGGCAGCCCGGCGTCGAGGAAATCGCCGGGCGTGACGGCCGCGATCTCGTTCTGGTCGAAGTGCAGTTTGCGGAAAAAGTAGTCGAGGAATTGCGGCCCTTCGAACCACCAGTGGCCGTAGAGCTCGGCGTCGTACGGCGAGACGACGAGCGGCGGGCGGCCCTCGAACGTCTCGCGCAATTTGTGAGCCTGGGCGATGCGCTCGCGGATGAAGTGCGACGCGTCTTCGGCGGCGCGTTCGCGAGCGAGCTGAGGGAGGTACGGCTGCTTTTGATTCTGCGGGACGTCCTTGCCGGAGATGCGGTGGTATTTCAGCCCGAGGTGGCGGCGGGCGCCGTCTTCGTGCAGGTGCGGCCGGATGAACTCCAGCGGCGCGTCCCAGCCGATGTCACGGTAAAACTCGCGGTAAAGATGATGGCCGGGATAACCCACCTCCGCGGACCACACCTGCTTACTAGTATCGACATCGCGCGCGAAAACCGCCACGCCGTTGTCGCAAACCACTGGTGCGTGCACGCCGAAACGCGGCCGCGGATCGCCGTATAATATCGCGTGCGTGTCGGCGATGAAGTATTGAATGCCGGCGGATTTTAGTAAATTTTCTAGGCCGGGTTCGTACGCGCATTCGGGCAGCCAGATGCCGCGCGGCTGCCGGCCGAAATGCTTTTTGTAATTCGTAACCGCGACTTCTATTTGCGCCCGGCAGGATTCTTCCGTCGAGATCAGCGGCAGAAATCCGTGCGTCGCGCCGCAAGTGATGATCTCAAGAACGCCTTCGTCCTGCAGCTCGCGAAATGCGTCGATGAGGTTGCGTTTGTAACGATCGTTCCAAAGGTCGAGCGATGAGGAAAGGTTTTCGACGTACATCTTCGCCGCGCCGTTGAATTCGATTGCTTCCTTGCGCGTTCGATGTTCTTCCTTTTTTGCGAGCTCCAGGAGGTTTTCAAGATGCCGCGTGTAGCGCGTTTGCAGCAATTCATCCGCAAGCATTTCGCACAGCGGCGGCGAGACATTCATTGCAAGCCGCGGGCTTGCGTCTGCTTCGTGCAGGCGCTGAAAGATGTAAATGAGCGGAAGATAAACCTCGGTGATCGCTTCGAAAAGCCAGTCTTCTTCGAGGAATTCAGGGTATTCAGGATGCCTGACGAAGGGCAGGTGCGCGTGGAGGACCAGGCTGAAATATCCGATGTGCATAGCTCGATCGTTGCTAGTCGTTCGTTGCTCGTTGCCGTCGAGTATAGCAACGAACAACGAACTACGAACAACGACCAGTCATCGCAACCTTGAAGAACTTAACGGCGAATAACCTGAGGTTTTGAACCGATGCGGAAAATTTACGGCGCTCGAGCCGAAAACGGTCGCGGCGATCTCGTCCTCCTCGAATTCGACCTCGTCGATTTGGAAATGTTCTTTAACAGCCGCGGCCGCGCGTTCCGTTTCGAACCGATCTGCATTCGCCTGAAGGATGTTGTAGAGTTCGGCGCCGATCCGCCACTTTAATTGTTCCACCGCTCGGCCCGATGCCATGGCCAGCAGTGCGAACCGAATGTCTTCGGCGGGAGTATTTTCCAGCGGCCGGGTATCACCGGTGAGCTGTTCGAAGGCTCTACGAGTCGCGGCATCCGCGATCGCAGGCTCGTCGCCGGTGATGGCGACGTCAAAAGCGTCCTTCTGAAATCCCGAAACGTCGAGCACCTCGGCGAATTTGTGTGACGTTACGCGCCAATCAGATTCAGTGGCGGCGCGCTGCGATGGAGATCTCCGCGGTGTCGTGATGGTATTCGAAAAAAGAATGCGGATGAACGGGCGGGTGGTCGAATAGAATCCGATCTCTGCCCGGTAAGAGCGGCCCGCCTCCGTGTGAAACCAATGGGTTCCTTCGGGCTCGATCGGCTTTAGTTCTTCGCGCTCGCTTTCGATATCGATAAGGCGCAGGACAAGCGTGAATCCCGCGGTGTCTGTATCCAACGAACGATGAAGCGCCTGAAATGGATTCGACCGAAGCGACCAGTAAAAGAAAACGCGGTTCGGCGATTGGACGAGCAGACGCGCGCGATTCTGTTTTTCGAGCTCCGGCAACTTCGGAAGAGCGAGTTCCTTAAATGCGGGCGAGCGGCTTACGAAATCGATCTCAGCGGGTGTCAATGCCGGCGTCTTTATAGCAGATCGCGATTCAACTGAAACAGGCGACGTCGAAGACGTAACGGTCGCCGCCTCTTTCAAGGTGAACTCGATGGTTTTGGTTTTTGTAGTTTTCGACTGTTTCTTCTTAGCCATAGTCATCATCCGCACGCAGATAATAACCTTCGATTATGCGGTTTGGCGGTCGAAGGCACAAGTGTGCTCATGTTTGATGCCTTGTTGCGAACTTGGCGTCTTTG
>JAICPV010000284.1 GCA_025929655.1 Pyrinomonadaceae bacterium | reverse complement strand
GATGGAGGTACGAGTGTTTTATGCAAATTGAATGGGCGGTGGTGCCGAGGGGTGATGTTCATCCGTCGGATTCGCGGGTTTATGCGTCGATGAACCGGAAGGGCGAGATCGTTTTGAACGGGACGACGTACAATCGGACGGGCGAGCCGGCGGCGTTTTTGGTGATGTATAACCAGCCGAACAGCCTGATCGCGCTAAAGCCGACGGCCGCGGCGATGAAGAACGCATACCCTGCCCGGAAGCATGGTCGCCGCAACGGCCGCGTGATTCGCGCGTTTCGCCTGCTGCAGGATAACAACATCAAGCTGCCGGATACGATCGAGTTTAAAGACGCCGAGATCGATAAGGACGGTGTTTTGATACTGGATCTCCGAACCGCGCGGGTGTCGCCGCGGGCTCACTCTCAATGCAGGAAGAAATAAGGCTCTCCTCCTTACGAAGGAGGAGTACGGGTACTCGCGTTATAAATCCGCGAGCGCGAAAAACGCGTGTAGCCGGGAGGTGGTTCTTTACCCAATAAGAGAGAACCACGCCGTCATCCCGATAAAAACATCGGGCTTTGTTGTGGTCAAAGTAGTTGCTTAACCGTCGGCCTCAGACCCTTAAACTAAGAGGTTAAGGCTGTGGCACATATGGGTCCGGGACCACGCGATCGAAAACCGCTTCTGTCTTGAAGGGACCCTTTAGCCCCACGCCTTCGGTGATGACGGTAAGAGTTTTGCCGTCGTCGGACACTCTATAGGTTCCCTTTCCGAGTACTTTTCCGTCAGCTTCGGCCCCAGCCTCGATCGTTTGCAGGTCGGGCTGGCTGCCGAAGGAAACCGCGCCTGGCGGAACGCCGGGTACCGGACGGCCGTTCAGGTCGACGATGGGACGACGACGGCCGTCGGGGATGATCGTCGTAGGTCGTTCGGCTACCGCCTCGCCGTCCTTGATCCCGTACGCAACAACCAGATACCCCTCGTCGGTCGCCTCGAACCGGATGCACGCCTGTTCGGGTGAATATGCCGGATCGAACTTTGATTTTTGATTATTAGACTTCCAGGTTCCTTCGAATAGATCTTCGCTCATATTTAGCTCCTTCAATTTCCCGGCCCAAAGGGAGAAATACTCGATGGGCAAACGGACGATGAGGTCCACAAAACAGCGAACGACACCGAGCGCGCCCAGTTCACGATAGGTCGCTATTATTACGTCGCTTCCGAGTTGTTCAAGGCCGTCGCCGCATATCGCCCGAAATTCGTGCGGAAATACCCGTGCAACGCTGCTGTATATTTTTCCGAGACGGTCAAACGAGTTTGTCACGATCTGGCCTCCTGTCCTCGTTTCGCGTTAAGTATCCGGACGAGGTCGCGAAGCCGCTCGCTTTCGAGATCCAGGACCTTACCGCCAAGTGCGGTCAGCTTGTAGTATCGGCGACGAGCGTCGTCCAACTCGCGGGCCCGCCGCTCGCCGGATTCGCGGATCAGTCCGTTTTCGATTAAGCGTTTCAGCGAGCCATAAAGAGTTGCGGGCCACAACCGCACCTTGCCGCCGCTCCGCTCAAATACTTCCTGCATGTTGGCGTACCCGTGCTTTTCGCCATCGGCAAGTGAAACGAGGATGTGAAACCAATTGCTTTTAATCGGTATGAACGACTCCGGCGACTTTCTCGGCATATGCGGAAACTATATATCATCTAATATATATATTAGTCAAGAGCTATTGCCAAAATTTGCAATTTGAGGGTTCGTTAATGCTGTATTGACTTAATAGGCGAATAGTCATATAGTCCGCGCAGTATCCCGTCCTAAAAAAACGTCTTACGATCTGGAGCGAACGGATGTCAACTTTGATGCGGCATCCAATCTGACTGCTCCCCTTCCCTGCATCTCGCGCGTCCTAAGAGGAGAAAAAATGAAGAGTATTCTATTAGTGGGCTTTCTGCTCATATTTACGACTGTCAACGGTTGGAGCCAGTGCAGCGATTCTGCCAAAAAAGAACTGGAGGCATTCGACCGCGAATGGGGCAGGGCCAGCCTCGCGGGCGAGCGCGACAAGATGATGGCGATCTACGCGGACGACTATTCAAGCGTGGCCAATTCGGAAACGAAAACGAGCGCGATCGCAGGCGCCATGGCGGATTATGAAGCAGAAAAGATCAAGCCAAGCGGTATAAAGACCACGCACGAGCATTACGTGATCGCCTGTACGCCCGCTACGGCAACGATCTCGCATCGCAATACGACCTGGACGCCCGGGGTCGGCGACGGGAAGGCGACGTCATCATTCTCACGCAGCGTTCACGTACTGGAGAAGCGCGGCGGCAGATGGCAGGTCGTCAGCAACGCGGGCGGTTCGCTGGATGATTACGCCACGCTTCGGTATCTCGACCAGGACTTTAATGATGCAATCTTTAAACGTGACAAAGGATGGTTCGAGCATAATTATTCGCCGATATTCGGCAGTGTAAGCAGCTCGTCGGCACGAGTAATGAGCCGCTCAGCCGACATCGAGGATACGATAAATGACAAGTCGAAATATGACATTGTCGAATCGACCGAAACACAAATTCGAATCGACGGCGGTACTGCCATCGTAAATGGTGTCTTCCGGATGAAGGGCACGAATGAATCAGGCGTCGCGACCGACAGAAGGATCCGCTACACCGATACCTGGATCAAACGCGATGGCCGCTGGCAGGTGCTCGCAAGCGCCGGGACCACGATCCCTTAGTTCTCAGTTACTAACACGGTCAAAAACGCCCTGCCCTTAAACTGGCAGGGCTTTTTTCTTCTAGTTTGAATTATCCTTGAAAAATGGTGAAACAGGCGGCGGGGTTGTTGCTTTATAGGATGGCGGGCGAGGACCTTCAAGTTTTTTTGGTGCATCCGGGCGGGCCGTTTTTCGTGAAGAAGGACGACGGGGTTTGGTCGATACCCAAGGGGTTGTTCGACCCGGACGAGGACCCGCTGGCAGCGGCGCGGCGGGAGTTTGAAGAGGAAACTGGCCAGAAAATAGCGGGCGATTTTTTCGAGCTGAAGCCAATCACGCAGAAGGGCGGAAAGATCGTGTACGCCTGGGCGGTCGAGGCGGACGTGGACGCGGATAATATCGTCAGCTACACCTTTGAGCTGGAATGGCCGCCGAAAAGCGGCAAGACGCAGGAATTCCCCGAGGTCGACCGCGGCGCGTGGTTCGATGTGGAGACGGCAAAGCGGAAGATCAATCCGGCCCAGGCGGCGTTGGTGGAGGAGTTGGTTTCCAGGGCGTAATATAAATTAAAGTAATGTCTTAACTGTTGGCGCTCAGACCCTTAATCTATTACCTTAGCGGTCAATTCAGGACCGTGTCTGGAGCCCGAATGTAAATGAGGGCGCTCGATGATTGGCGGGCGCCCTTACTAACGTGCGGGCTACTGACACGTTGGAAATTAAGGCCTTTACTTTGTGCGGGCTACTGACACGGCGGACTCTGACTGGAGCTTTCTAGCGACCTTTTGGACTTCGTCGAGGACGCGGAGGAGGTTGCCGGACCAGATCTTTTGGATCTGTTTTTTTGTGTAGCCGCGGCGGACGAGTTCGAGCGTTATGTTGAAGGTTTCAGCCGCGTTGTCCCAGCCCTGGACCCCGCCGCCGCCGTCGAAATCGGACGAGATGCCGACGTGGTCGATGCCCATCTTCTTAACCAGATAATCAATGTGGTCTACAAAGTCCTTCACGGTCACGTCAGGAAAATCTTTCATTTGCTCGCGTATGATCGGGTTCGTACGTGTGCGAAAATCGGCAAGCTTCTGCTGGTAGGCGATGCGATCGGCTTCAGAAAGATTTCGCACGTCGGCTTGCTGCAGGATCGTGAAGCCTTCTTTAGCGGCCAATTCCCTGCTTATTTCCGCTTGTTTTGCCGATCGCGCGGCGGCCTTCTCGCGATTTACGTAACTTCTCAAAGCCACAGCCTGAACCACGCCTCCGTTTTGTTTGATCAGCTCGAGCTGCTCGTCGTCAAGGTTGCGGCTGTGATCTGCAAGAGCACGCGCCGATGAATGCGACGCGATCACCGGGGCCTTGCTCAGCTTGATGGCCTGGATGTTCGCCTGTTTCGACGGGTGCGAGATGTCGATCATCACTCCCCATTTGTTGAGCTCGGCGATCGCCTTTTTGCCCAGCTCGCTCAGTCCGTTGTGCATCCATTTGCCGTCCGCCTCGCCGGT
>JAICPV010000383.1 GCA_025929655.1 Pyrinomonadaceae bacterium | reverse complement strand
GTTATTGAAGACGCTGCAATAGTATTCCCCCATTAGCTTAGCGGCCGCGTAGGGAGAAAGCGGTTGGGGCGGCATGGTTTCCACCTTCGGCAGTGTCGGCTGGTCGCCATATGCCGAGCTGGAAGCAGCGTAAACCACCCGTTTCACACCTTTTTCCCGGCATAGCAGCAGCAGATTAAATGTCGCGTTCACACAGGCCTGATGAGTTTCAGCGGGATTCGCGACGGAGCGAGGAACACTCGGAAGTGCGGCTTCGTGGAAGACGATCTCGACGCCGTCAAGCGCTTTAGCGAGAATTTCCGAATCGTTCAGGTCGCCTTCGAAGAAATCAAAGTCACCTTTTATCTCTTCGAGATTTTCGCGAAAGCCCGTGACGAGGTTGTCGATCATAGCGACCTTCGCACCTTTTGCGAGAAGGCCGTCCGCAAGATTAGAGCCGATGAAGCCGGCGCCGCCCGTGACCAGTACTCTGGGTGTGATCGTCATGTTATCGCCCGACGCCGATGTATTCGAACCCCAGCGCCCGAATATCATCGGGTTCGTAGATGTTTCGCAGATCGGCGATCTTAGGTGTCTTAAGAAGCTGCTTCACCCGCTCCATGTCGAGGGCGCGAAACTGGTTCCACTCGGTGACGATAACCAAAGCGTCGGCGTCTCGAATGGCCCCGTACTCATCCGCGGCGAATTCGACCGAATGATCGAGGCATTTCCTCGCTTCGATCATTGCAACCGGATCGTAGGCGCATACGCTGGCCCCCTTAGCGGCCATCATTTTTATGACGTCGACGGCGGGCGATTCCCGCATGTCATCGGTTTCGGGTTTGAATGAAAGCCCGAGAACGCCGATCTTTTTTCCTTCAAGATCACCAACGAGGCTTTCGATTTTCGCGAGCATTGCGTCGCGCTGCCTTTCATTGGCCTCGATAACAGCGTCAACTATCCTGGTTTCAACCCCAAATTGATCGGCAACGGTCGTCAACGCCCGCGTATCCTTCGGAAAACACGATCCGCCGTATCCCGGTCCCGGATGCAGAAATTTGCGCCCGATCCGGTTGTCCATACCCATGCCGCGAGCTACGTCATGCACGTCGCAACCGATAGCGTCGCAGAGATTCGCGATCTCATTGATGAAGGTTATCTTCGTCGCCAGGAAAGCATTAGCGGCGTACTTGATCAACTCGGCGGCTTCGAGCGATGTGAACACGATCGGCGTCTCGATCAAATGCAACGGACGATAAAGCTCCTTCATGATCTCGATCGCCTTCGCGTCATCGCTCCCGATGACAACACGGTCGGGCCGCATGAAGTCTTCTATCGCCGCACCCTCGCGCAGGAATTCAGGATTGGAAGCTACTCCGAAATCAGTGGGGATCGCCAGATTGTTCGTGATGAACTCGCGAAGCCATTTTCCGGTACCCACAGGTACAGTCGATTTCGTTACGAGCACCTTGTAATCACCCATCGCGGCCGCGACGTCCTTAGCGGCCTGCTGATAAAAGCTCATGTCGGGCGATCCGTCATCTTTAGGCGGCGTGCCGACAGCGAAAAAGACCACTTGTGCGGATGCGACCGCTGCCGCCAGATCGGTCGTGAAATGCAACCGGCCTTCTCGTACATTTCGCTCGACAATACTATCGAGCCCCGGTTCATAAATGGGTATGCTGCCGTTTCGAAGCTTATCGATCTTCGTTGTGTCATTGTCGACGCACGTAACATCGACTCCGAATTCGGAAAAACACGCGCCTGTGACAAGTCCAACATAGCCGGTGCCAATTACTGCGATCTTCATAAATCCTTTAGAAATGAAAACAAATGATTACTATAAACAAAAAAATACCGGGTCACATCCTTAGAACATGACCCGATTCCTGAAACTTAAAATTTACCGAAGCTTATCGGATAGGGCTGACCACGATCACATCACCGCCAATATCGTCGTCGTCTTTCTTGATACCCCAGAATATCGCTACGCCGGCTACTCCGATCGCTGCGAGCCAGACCCAAAGCCCGCCAACGCGAAGCGGTGGAGCCGAATCCGGCCGGAGGCAGGGCCTGCAGCCCGTCTGCGATAGATTCCCGGCCGTTGCCGAGGTTCCGGCAGCTACCTGACGGTCCGCCGCACCTTCCCGAAGCGTGACAATACCAGCAGCCGTATCCACGTGCGAGTGCGAGCATTCGACCTCAACGAGAAACGTATCGGCCTGTCCTGCATCAGCTATTACCGTGGCGTCCTTTGTCGTGATGGTCGCGGCAACGCCGGGGGCATTCGAAACCCGCGCTTTACCGGATGAAAGGATACCCACTATACCCGTCGCGGAGAAGTTAAGAACCAAATTCGAGTCCGCAAGGATCTCGACCCGGCCGGTTTTACCCAAACTGATCACCGCGCTTGAATTTGCGCCAGTCACGATCGTGCTGCCCGAAACGATCGTGGAATTCGATACGGCGGTCTGGCCGTTAACGGTAACCTGGCCCGTAACGGTGATCTCTGCCATCACGTCTTTTGGGACCGCGAGGGCTACCATCGAATAAACACACAAGATCGAAATGGCAGTGAACGAAGTGATAATCTTACGAAAACAATTCTTGCCGAGCATTTGTTTTAATTTCCTCCTGTAACAATCCCAAACCGCAACGGTACTGTTTGATATTTAAGGCGTTTATGCCGGGTTACGGCACTAAAAACGCAAGTTCGACACGCAGAACGTTCCCAAAAAAAAGAACGGCCGAAGGGTGGATCGGCGGTCGAAAACAAGTATTTCAAAAATGGCTGAAAAGCGAAAACATGAAGCCAATCAATGTTTTACACGAATCCACCAGGGTTGTCAATAAAACTGCATCTTCGGCAAAACGAAGAGCTGTTATTCAGCATAAATAACTGCGAGCCTGAACTTTGTGGCTAAATTTATACCACAATTTTCATCGGTAGCAAAGCTATTTTTGTTTATGCTTCAAATCCGCGCCGGGTTGTGTCGCCGGGCGTACAAACCGGTCATAATTTTCGCTAAGTGCTTTTGATTCAGTTAAATTGCCCGCGGCACGGAATTCTGGTTTAATCTCTTCAATAAATGTTGATTCTCTGGTGATTATATGAAACGCCAAGCTCTAATTGTCGGTTTGTTTGCCATTTTATTGGCAGGGTGCAGCACGCAGACGGCTGTAGAGAACGGTTCCACGGTCTCGAAAGCCGGCAAAACATTACGGATCGGCTTTTCCATGG
>JAICPV010000043.1 GCA_025929655.1 Pyrinomonadaceae bacterium | reverse complement strand
GCCGAACGTGCGTGTGCCGACTATCGTCGCGCGGTCGTTATCCTGCATCGCGGCGGCAAAGATCTCCGAGGCGGACGCCGTGTTCCCGTCGACCAGCAGGACCAGGGGAAGCGTTTCGGGGCGTTTGTTTTGCGAGACCGCGACGCGCTCGTCCAACGGCTGCCGGCTGTGTTGCGAAACGATCACCCTTCCTGCGGGCAGGAATTTTTCCGCGATGCTGACAGCTTGTTCCATCAAACCGCCGCCGTTTCCGCGAAGGTCGACGATCAACGACCGCATCCCCTGCTTCCGTAACTTACGAAACGCCGCTTCGAACTCCGTCGTGGTCGTGTAACTAAACCCTTCCGTCAAAGCGATGAAGCCGACGCCGTCAGATACGATGAACGCCGCGGGGATCGAGGGCTCAGCGACATTAGCTCTCCGCACACGAAAGGTCGTCGGCTCAATGGCGCCCCAGCGCTCGACTCTCAGCGTCACCAAAGTGCCCTCCGGCCCTCGTACCAGATCGCGGACCGCGACAGAATCCATCTCTCTCACGTCCGTCCCGTCGACGTTTACGATCTGATCTCCGAATCTCAGTCCGGCCTGCGCCGCGGGCGAATCTTTTTTCACCGAAAGTACGTACACACCCGACCGGCCGTCCTTGCGGAAATTTGAGATCGTCGTGCCAATGCCAAAATAACGCCCGCGATGATCGTCATTTAGTGCCTTGAATTCCTTTGCAGTGTAATAGGCCGAATGAGGGTCGAGCTCGCGCAGCATTCCGTTGATCGCGGATGAAAACCGGCGTGTCGGACCTTCATCTCGCGAAGTTGCGTGATTGGCCCTGATCAGTTCCAAGGCTTCGTCGAAATCGTCGGAAATACGTTTCAGCGGGGTAGCTAATTTCGGCCTGCGCTCGCTCCTTCCTGGAGAAGCGGAAAAGGTCGCTCCCGGTACGAGCTTGAAAGTACCCGCTGATCCGGTGGGTCCAAGCGTCTGAATGTCCTGCGCTGATGACGCCAATGCGATCGCTAGAATCGCCAGCGCGGCTTGTATCGTTGAACGAAAGACAAACATACGGATACGCTCTCAAAAGGCGTGGAACAGGCAGTTGATCGGGTGGATCGTTTCGGTAAGTAAAGTTGGAATTGCCGCCGTTTTCCAGTGTTCGGAGCCTCGTTTGCGATTGCCGGGTTATTCGGCGAAAATCTCCGTATGCCGGGAACCGGTCCGCTGGACCTAAACATAAAACTTAAGCGACTGATCGAAACCGTGGATGCGGCAAATATTCTCACGGAACCGCTTACGGCGTCGATCCGGAGCCTTTTAACCCTTTCGGCATCCGAGATCGACTGCGACGAGGCCTCGGTCCTCGTGCGCGACGGCGATGACGGCGACCTTAGGTTCCTGATAGCGATCGGGCGTGTCGCGGACCAGCTTTTGAATATTCGCGTGCCGGGCGGAAAGGGCATCGCCGGCTTCGTACTTTCTTCCGGACAGCCGATGGCGATCGCCGACGCCGGCGAGGATGAATCCTTTTACGCCGAGGTTGACAAAAAAACGGGCTATTCGACGCAAACGATACTTGCAACCCCGCTCCGGCACGGCGGGGAAGTGATCGGGGTGCTCGAGTATATAAACCGGCGTGGCGATCCGCCATTCGCGTCGTATACGCCAGAGGAGATGGATCGGGCTGCAGGCTTCGCCGATGCTATCGCCTCGCTCGTGAATGCATATCAATCGGCAAAGTTATTTCGCGATCTCGGCGAGCGAATGCTTAGCTCCGAAGACCCCGACGCCGCCTCGATCCGCGAATGGCTCCACGACGTCCGCACGTCGTCGGAACACAAGGAAATGATGGATCTTGCATTGCTGATACGAGAGTTAACTTCACGGGGCGAAGCGGAGCGTATCTTGGCGAGAGAGATCTTCGAGGCTGTGATCCGCTTTTCGGACAGCGGCGACAACACTTCTTATCTGGCCTGATGATGAATGTCGACGACTCCCAGTTTCTTTCGACGATGTCCGGAGGGTTTCGGCCGCAGGCGCACTGGCGTTCGTGTTCGGGCCGGGGCGTTTCTGTGGCTGTTATCGACAGCGGGATCGACCGGGATCACCCTGATTTGAAAGGCCGGCTGGCAGAGTCCGTTGAAGCGCGCGTGGAGGGAAAGCGGGTCGTTTTCGAGCCTTCGAAATCCGGCGATTCCGCGGGCCATGGAACAGCATGTGCCGGCATAATCGCAAAGGTCGCGCCGGACGCCCGGCTCAACAGCATCAAGGTCCTCGGGGCAGCCGGATTAGGCGACGGGAATGTTTTCCTCGCGGGGCTCGAATACGCGATAAAGCAGCGCTACAAGGTTATCAATCTCAGTCTTGGAACGACGAAGCCGCAGTTCTTTTCGCCTCTGCATGATCTTTTGGACCGTGCATATCAAGCAGGCTGTATAGTTGTCGCGGCGGCGAACAATCTTCCGCAGCCTAGCTTTCCGTCGGTGTTTTCGTCCTCGCTGATCTCAGTGATAAAAAGCAGCGACCCGGATCCGATGAATTTCGGCTTCACGTTCGGCGAGGTCATCGAGCTGACAGCACCCGGCGTCAATGTTCGGGCGCCGTGGCCGGGCGGCGGACATCGCAGCCTGACCGGCAACAGCTTCGCGTGTCCGCATATCGCAGGGATAATTGCTCTCCTGCTTGAAAAAGACCCAAATCTTACCCCTTTTCACATTAAATCGGCCCTTTACGCGATCGCATCCGAGAACCGCCGCGGCAGCTGAAGCCTTTTCCTTCCGATATTTTGCAATTTTTCGGTCGAAGTGCTTTTATAAAAACACTAGGAAAATATGACTGCACGCTTCAATTTGCCGGATCTGGACGTCGAGGAATATACGCTGGGCAACGGCTTCCGGGTCGTTCTGAATCGCGACGACGCCGTGCCGGTCGTGGCGATCGCTGTTTATTACGACGTCGGCTCGCGCAACGAGCGCGAGGGACGGACCGGTTTCGCTCACCTTTTCGAGCACATGATGTTCCAGGGTTCGGCGAACGTCCCGAAGGCCGGGCATTTTCAGTACATAATGAAAGCCGGCGGCACTATGAACGGCACCACGTCCAGCGAGCGCACGAATTATTTCGAAACAATGCCGGCGGACCAGCTGCCGCTTGCGCTTTGGCTGGAATCCGACCGGATGCGGTCGCTCGCCGTAACGCAGGAGAATCTCGACAATCAGCGCGAAGCCGTGAAGGAAGAAAAGCGCCTGCGATACGACAATCAGCCCTACGGCCAGATATTCGACCTGATCGCGGCGATGATCTACAAAAATTTTGCAAACGCGCATTCCACGATCGGCTCGATGGAGGACCTCGACGACGCCTCGGTCGAGGATGTGCAGGAATTTTTCAAGACTTATTACGCTCCTAACAATGCCATCCTCGCCGTTTCCGGTGCCTTCGACCCCGCGACGGCAAAGGCCTTGATCGAACAGAATTTTGGCGATATTCCTTCCCAGCCGAAGCCTTCATCGATCGACGTGAGCGAGCCGAAGGAAGTCGCGAACCAGTATCAGCAATGGCACGACCCGCTGGCTCCCCTTCCGGCTTTTCTGATCGGCTGGAAGATCCCGCCGCGGCGATCACCGGAATACAACGCGCTTTATCTCGCCGGAAAGCTTCTTTACGACGGCGACAGCTCGCGGCTTTATCAGAAGCTTGTGAAGGGCGAAGAATCGGTCGTGCAGTTGTTCGGTTTCACGGACGAGCGTCGAGGGCCGTCGAGTATATACGTCGGCGCGATCCCCAAGCCCGGCCACGACCTCAGCCGGATAAGGGAGATCATCATGCACGAGGTCAGCGACCTCGCGCAAAACGGCCCGAAGACCGACGAGATCGAAAAGCTTCACAATCAATTGATCAACGACACGGTGCGGATGCGACAATCGGCAATGAGCCGCGCACAGACACTGGCGGAATTCGCGCTATACGATGGCGATCCGAAATTGATCAACTCAGATCTCGACGAACTGCTTGCCGTTACGCCCGAACAGATCAGCAATGCGGTCAGCGAATATGTGAAAACGGAAAACCGGTCGCTCCTGGACGTTGTGCCGGCCGGGAAAGGTTAGTAGAAGTTCGATCAGGAAACTTAACGCGTCATTTCTATGGCAGTATCGATAGCAAAACCACCCGCACCGCTCGATCCCGTTCCGTTCAACATTGCCGATCCGATCCGCTATTCGCTCGTGAACGGTATGCGCGTCATCGTGCTTCCTTCCGAGCGCGTGCCGCTGGTCAGTGTTCGGCTGGCGTTCTTGCGCGGCGATGCGCAGGATCCGAAGGGCGCGACAGGGTTGACGTCAGCGACCGCCGCGATGCTTACAGAGGGGACGGAGAAATATTCGAGCAGGGAACTCGCGGAAAAGGTCGAGCGGCTCGGTGCGACGCTGCATGCCAGCGCGTCGAACGATTTCACAGTGATATCCGGCTCGGCACTTTCGATCTATTCTGACGAGATCCTCGGGCTGATCGCCGAGGTGCTATTTAAACCGTCGTTCCCGGAAAATGAGATCGATCTTTACAAACGGAACGCGGTCGAAAATCTCAAATATCAGCGGTCCCAGCCGAATTTCCTCGCTAATGAGCAAGCGGCGCGCCTTATTTACGGCGAACACCCGTATTCCGTCGTTTCTCCGTCGGAAGCGGATTACGAACGCTTGAAACGCGAATCGCTGATGCGTTTTCACGAAACGGCTTTCGTGCCGAACAATGCCGTCATGATTGTGGTCGGCGACGTCGATGCCGCGGAACTGGAGAACCAGCTCAACGAGCTTTTCGCCGCCTGGCCGTCCGGAACGCCGGAATCGCATGGTGAAACTTCCGTGTCGGAGAGGTCGGAACGCACGCTAACGATCGTGGACCGGCCTGGATCGGCGCAGGCGAATATCGTGATCTCGAACATCGCGATCCCGAGGAATCATCCCGACCATTTCGCGGCGACAGTGATGAATCAGGTCCTCGGTGCCGGGGCGTCGTCGCGCGTGTTTATGAATCTGCGCGAGGAAAAAGGCTATACCTACGGTGCATACACTCGCCTGGACGCGAAAAAACTTGCGGGCGATTTCGAAGCTACGGCCGAGGTTCGGACCGCCGTTACTGGAGATGCGTTGAAAGAATTCTTTTACGAATTGGAGCGGATCCGCGACGAAAGAGTTTCAAGTGACGAGTTGGCGGACGCGAAAAGTTTTCTTACCGGAGTTTTTCCGATCCGTGCCGAAACACAGGAAGGTTTAACAGGATTGATTTCCAACCAGGTCCTCTACGGTTTGCCCGACGATTATCTTCAAAGCTACCGCGAGCGAATCGACGCGATAACAGCGGACGACGTCCAGCGCGTAGCGAACGAGTACGTGCGCCCGGATGTCGCGGCGATGGTGATAGTTGGCGACGCGAAAGAGATCATTCCCCAAACGAAACCGTTCGCAAAGGATCCGGAAGTTGTCGATTCAGCAGGAAAGCGGAAGGAGCTTTAACCGTAAAAGGAAATTCATTCTTCCGCGTTTTAAGCCTTATTACGGCGAAGCGTTTTAAGGTTGGGCGAATTGGATGATCGCGAAGTTCGCGCCGTTCGGGTCCGTGCAGAGGCCGATCCGCCCTACGCCAGGAGCATCAAAAGGTTCCTGGCGCATCGTACCGCCGTTCGCTTTGATATTCGCAGCAGTTTGGTCCGCATCTTCCACGGCTATGTAAGCCGTCCAATGCGAGGGCGGCGGGTTATCACCCCATTTCTCGTCGATCGGCATCATCCCGCCGCTTGCGCGGCCGGCAATGTGTATCTCGGCATACTGCATCGGCGTCACCTTGCTTTGCTCAAGATGCCATCCGAACATCTCGCTGTAAAAATTCTTCGCTTTTTCCAGGTCCCGCGTCGCCAGCTCGCGCCAGCAGATCGTTCCGGGCTTCGGTATTGAAAAATCTGCCATATATTTCCTCTAAACTCGTTTGAATTCAGTTTCGACCGCCCATTCTTCATGTCCTTCCGGCGAGACATTGAACATCAGATACTTGAATGAATCGCCGTTGGGAACGATCTCCGTCCGCCAGCCCCAATCGGGATGACCCTCGACCTTGTAACGGCCTTTCAAATTCACACCGCCTGATCCGGTGGTCGTACCTTCGCAATTCATCAGAACGTTTCTGGAATGCCAACTGTCCGTCCACGCGGCGTTCGTTTCGCCGTTCGTCCCGCACGATATAACGATAAATCCTTCGTTTCGTTTGCCTTCATAAATCCAGTCGTACTCGATCTCGAGGCATGTCCCGTCGGCACGCGTCCGCACCATCGCATTCGACGGTGATTCTTTTATCGGGTCCGGTTCGAAGGATAAATTAAGCCTGTTCGTACCGGTCCAGTGTCCGGCGAGCGCGACGAGTTGTTCGGATATCGCCATATCAATGAGCCTTCAGCGTGATCATCGAAATGTTTGCGCCGGTAGGATCAGTGATAACGGCAAAGCGGCCAACGTTCGGAATGTCGTACGGCCCGAAATGCAATGTGGCGCCAAGCCCCTGCGCTTTTCCAACTGCGGCGTCAACGTCATCGACCGTAACATACAGTTCGATGTTTGCAGGCGGCAGATGGCCGCCGAACATCTCGGGCTTCATCTCATAAAGAGCACCGTCCGGGTAGATCTCACCGCTCGATGAAAACTCGTAGTACTCCATTTCATCTCCGACGTTCTCGCTTGCTTTGAATTTCCAGCCGAAAACATTTTCATAGAAGGGCTTGCATTGCGCCAGGTCCGTGCACGCGATCTCTGTCCAGCAAAACGAACCGCTTGCCGGCAACGACCGGGCTACTTCGGCAGGTTTTTCCACCATATATCTCTCCTCGCGAATTAGGGAATTCGCCGGAAAGAATAACATGAAGCGGTAAGAGCGCGAAAGGAAGGGTTTGGGCTGCGCGTGAGGATTGTTGCTGCTTTAGGGTAAAGCTGGACGGTTACGCAGCCCAAAAATTGTTTCCGGTGCTTAGCCGGCTCGCCGCATCGGAACTGCAGGCGAGGCAATTGCCAAAAGGTGATCGATAAGGGAGGATGCGGCACGTCGTGAAAGCTCATTCACTTTACATTTCATTACCGCCAAGCACTCCTCTTCCGGATCGAGATTATTCTCACGACAGATCGCACGGATCATTCCTAGTTGCTTGGTCGTGACCATGTCGGAAAGCGATTTGGCGACAGGGTCGGAAGGGAACTGAGCCTTATCCGCTTCCTGCTGCGCGGCTTCCGGAGCTCCATCGGTATCGAACGCATCGAACTCTTTTTTATAGAGATCCCGGGCGATGCCGAATTTCACGGCTGCACGCTTCAGAGCATCATGCTCGGCCTTCTTAATGCCCATTTCGCTCCCGGCATAGCCGGTGCCGATCCCTTCGCGCGTCACGCCGTTGATCGAGATCGCCACCGTTACCGCGATAACATCGCCAAAGGTACGAATGTCCTTCACCGAATGCGCCCAGTTCGGGGCTGTTTCGTCCAAAATGTCGGCGACCGTGTGCCATTCGACATAGTCGACCGTTTGGACGTTACCGTTCCGGTCGCGCCAGCCTTCACGCTGCCGAACCAGGTTCGGATCGACATGTTTACGAAGCTCCCGAAGCGTGTCAGTGAATTCGACAACATTTGCGGATTCGTCAGCTTCTACCAACTTAAGATCTTTTGCTAATTCTGAGTTTTTCATTTTTTTCTCCTTTCAAACGCACACAATGCCGGTGTCGGATCGACGGCTTATATTCGATCCCGGCCACTCATGTCGCGTTCCTGTCCGCCGCATTCAGCCTTTCTGCGACTCAGCCAATAAGATTTCAAGATAGATAAGAGTACGTATCTGTCCTATCTGTGAAACAGTGTATCAGAACAATTTATTAGTTGCAAGGGTGAAACGAGGTGTTGCATTTAAAATTTTCCTGTGCTATGTTTTATCCGTGAAATGGAAAGTGCACGATGGCACTGCGAATTTTACGGAGGAAAACCTAAATGGCATTCAAGAACGACAATCTCGTAAACACGGATGAATTGGGCCGCGCGATCAAGCGCCGCCGAGAGGAGTTGGGCCTGAGCCTGCGTGATGTTGCAGATGTGACAAACGTATCGGCATCGACCCTCTCCCGGATCGAGAACGGCACAGGGAAGCCGGATGCGGACAACATCGCGCGGCTGACCGGGTGGCTGGATATGCCGATCGATCGGGTAATGAACCGGCAAAAGGCATCAAATGTCGAACCGGTGATCTATTATCCGCACGAGGCGACGCCCGAGATCGTAGAAGCCCACCTTCGGGCTGATAAGAATCTTAGCAAAGAGACGGCCGACGCCCTTTCCGAGCTTTTCCGGGTCGCTTATAAGCAGTTCAGCAGGCCTGGAGGCAAAAAACGGTAAAGCTTTTAATTTAAATCTCGCCCTTGTCGGGAGTCAGGGCAGTTTTGTCTAAAAATATGGAAAACGCGGCCACGCTATCTGCGAGTTTTGTTAAAGAAAAAGCCGATTACTTGACGGGCCTCGATACGAAATTGGTAGTCCTTTTTCTGGCTATGGACACCGGACGAGGGTTTTCAGCATGGGATCTCAACGAATTTCTTTCATTTTTTACGATAGGCATTCTTGTTGTTTTGCCGTATTTCCTGCCGGTTCCGGCGGAAAAACCGGAATTCGCGGTTTGGGTCCTTTGGCGTGTATTTATTGGAGGTATTGGGTTTATTCTTGGGGCGGGACTTAATGTAATATCTCAGGTTTTCCTGATGGAAAGCATTAAGTACCTTCCTATGACTTTTTTGATCCTTACAGGAATTTTATGCGCAGCCACGCAAATACGTGGTATCATTGGAGTTCGTTTGGCGAGTTAGGCAAAAGGCGTCGAGCGAATAAATGTCCGCGGCCGATTCGGGAAAGGCCGCGGATCTTCATTTTAAACCTTGAATTTCTCAGCTCAATTCCCGGGCAGCCGTTGTTACCCCTGTAAATGCAGGAGAAACCGGGGAAGCGGCGACCTCACCCTTTTCATTAAGCGCTTGATATAGTCGATCTAATTGATCGTATAACGCAAGATACTGCTCCGTGGTGAGAGCCTGCGCTCCATCGCATAGCGCGACCGAAGGTTTTGGATGCACCTCGATGATCAGCCCGTCTGCACCGGCCGCCAATCCCGCCCTCGCCATCGCGTCCACCATGTAGTTGTGCCCGGTGCCGTGGGACGGGTCCACGATGATCGGCAGGTGCGAAATTCGACGCACCGCCGGTATCACTGAAAGGTCCAGAGTGTTGCGCGCGTGATCGGCGAAAGTGCGGATGCCGCGCTCGCAGAGGATCACCTGGTAGTTTCCCTCGGACATCACATACTCCGCGGCCAGCAGGAATTCATCGAGCGTCGCAGATAGGCCCCGTTTCAGCAGGATCGGTTTGTTTGCCTGCCCCGCATATTTGAGCAACGCGAAATTCTGCATGTTGCGCGCACCGATCTGGATGCAGTCGCCATATTTCGCCACAAGCTCGATCCCTTTCTCGTCCATTGCCTCCGTAACGATGTTCAGCCCGAATTCCTCACGCACCTCGGCGAGCAGCTTCAATCCGTCTTCACCCAAACCCTGGAATGCATACGGCGAGGTCCTTGGCTTGAATGCCCCGCCGCGGAAAAATTTCGCGCCGCTTGCCGCGACCGCCTCCGCAGTTTCGAAAAGCTGTTCACGGCTTTCGACGGCGCATGGGCCGGCAATCATCGTCATTGATCCATCCCCGATCGAAGACGTGCCGACTTGCACTATGGACTTTTCGGAGCGCAGATCGCGCGAGATCAGTTTGTAAGGTTTGGTGACGCGGATCGCCTCGGCAACGCCCGGCAAATTCTCAAAATTTGCGGGATCGATCGAGCCCTCGTTACCGGTGATCCCAATCGCGGTGCGGCTCTCGCCGGGCATGGCGTGGCCGCGAAAACCAAGTCTTTCTACGACGGCAAGCACCCGCTCGATATCGCCGGGCCCCGCGTCGGATCTCATTACTATCAGCATAAATAGGCTTTTCTGATAAACACGTACGAAACCTAAACTTTAGATTTCGACGGCATCTTTTGCAACTTCCGGCTTCAGTGCCCGCACGAACTCTCGCCCTTCAGCCGTGCCGTTCTCGACACGGCTGATGACCCGGGCGAGCGCCCGGCGCTCACCCGCGATGAATCGTTCGAGGAGGTCCTGCACGCTTACTTCTGCACGTTGTCGTACACGAACTGCACGATGTCCCGCGTGTTCGTCCCGGGCCGGAAAATCGCCTTGAACCCCAGCCCGCGCAAGGTCTCGGTGTCTTCCTCGGGGATGATGCCCCCGCAAAACAACAGCACATCATCGACGCCGCGCTTCTTCAGCTCCTCGGTCACCCGCG
>JAICPV010000010.1 GCA_025929655.1 Pyrinomonadaceae bacterium | reverse complement strand
GATCTACGTGCCGAACGAAATTCCGGATGGGGAATATCTGCTGAACCTTCAGATCGCACCCTTTGTATCCGATGCGGCACCGTCCCGGCCGCTCCTTTTTCCCGTTGAGCGAACTGATACAACCCCGCTCGATATTCCAGCGACATAACCCTGATGAAAATGCTTTCCTTTTTTGTTCTCCTTAACATGCTGCTGATAGCGGCAACCGCTTCTTTCGGCCAGTCATACATCGTAGACATGCAGCGCGAGTCGGCACGGTCCGATAAGCTCACGGGCGGCAGGATCGAAAAACAGGAGTTTATTTCAGGCAACGATGACATCCGGATCACAATAAATATCCCTTCGTTTCAAATGACGCTTTGGCAAAATGGGAAGGAGATCAAAGCATATCCGATCGGCGTAGGCCTGCTTGATTATCCCGTAAAGATAGGCATTCTCCAGGCTTCGTCGGTTGAATGGAATCCTGTTTGGATCCCGCCGTCGAGTGACTGGATCGAGAGATCGAGCACCGTGAAGCCCGGTGAAATTGTGCTGCCAACCGACCCGCGAAACCCGCTGGGCAAGGTCAAAATACCGCTCGGTTACGGCTACCTTATCCACCAAGCCAAAGGCCCGGCCGATATGGGAAGCCTTGTTTCGCACGGCTGTATCCGCGTGATGCAGGGCGACCTATATGACCTTTCCGAAAAGATCGTTGCCGGCCTGTTGCTTCCTGTCACGCCAGCGCAGATCGCGGCGGCGAAACGAAACAAGAAGACCTTGATCGCCCAGTTGGATCCGATCGTTCCTGTTGAGATCACGTACGACACGATCGTGGTCGAAAGCGGACGTCTGAACATCTATCCGGACGTTTACAAACACAAACGAAACACCATCGAAAACGTTCGGCGCGAACTTCAAACAGCTGGAATAGACGATTCGAAACTCACGGATCCGCAGATCAGAAAAATGATCGCCGCCGCGGTCGGTAAACGAAGGTTTGTTGTTAGCGCTGCTGCGATCGAGCGTGGTACGGCGATGACCGTCGGCAAATCAGTTTCCGTTTTAGGCACGACTCGAGCTGATTGACCCGGAGCGATCCACTATCAGTTCTCAACTATCACCTATCCACTCTTCCCGGCACATATTCCCAATGCCACGGCTCGTAAAAATACGGGTAAAACCCAAACCTCTCCGCGTTTTTCACCATCCATTTGTACGCGGGCGTTTGCACCTGCAACAGCCTGTTTGAATCTTCAGTCTTCACCGGTTCACCGCCGACGTAAATATCGAGCGCGTGGCCGGTTGAATGCGGGCTGTTCTTCGCCAGGGCCGCTCGGCCGGCGTTCGGCTCCCTTTTCCTAAGCGCCTCCTGATACGCGGGCGAACGGTAAGAGGAAATTATTCTTAGAAACTTGCCGCTCGTTGGGTCCGAACCGAGCTCCGCTGCCGCAGCGGCGATCATTCGTTTATAAGCCGCGTAAGTCTGACGCTCTAACTGCAGCAGATCAGGTGAACGCGAGGGATCCCAAAACTCTGCGATCGGCGCTGTGATCAGAGAATCGGCAGATGAAAGCCCCGCCCGCCCCAACCGCCGCGACTGCCAATACTTCGTAAAGCTTTCGAGCGTTTCCCGATCGACTATGCCGGTTGCCGTTAAACCCCTGTTTTCCTGCCATTTCGAGACGGCAAAGGCGAACTCCGCGGTATCAGGGCGATTGTCCGTACCGATCGTATGCGAGATGAGCGGCACGTAAATGTTCCAGCCGATCTGTGTTTTGCCCCCGAACGCCCATTGCAGCGAACTGCGCAATCTTAAATTCCGGGCAGCCGCATGGGTAAAACGCGAACTGTTTTCATTCGTCGTTTTCACGGAAGCAGTTTTATTGATCGACCGTGCGGATGTTTGAGCGTGAACGTCCGAATCGCTCACAAGAAAATAAGCGAAAAACGTGCTGAGAACACCAACAGCCGCGGAGGAAAGCAAAAATCGTTTCTTCATAAGGGCGAATGAAGTGTGATGGCCGGTTGCCCGGCGCGGTTTGCTCTTATTTCACGGCATTTTCCAGAGCAGATCTTAATTCGGGGTATTTGAATTTGAAGCCGGCATCGAGCAGCCGTTTGGGGAGCACTTTGGTTGAATCTATCAACAGCGCGTCGCCCATCTCACCAAATACAAGATTCACGGCGAATTCGGGCAGCGGCAGAAACGTGGGGCGATAAAGCACGTCACCGAGCGTTTTAGTGAACTCTTCGTTCGTCACCGGATTCGGGCTCGTCACATTTATCGCTCCGCGAATATTTTCATTTTCGATCGCAAAATTGACTACTTCCACCAAATCATCGAGCGATACCCAACTCATCCACTGCTTTCCGCTGCCGATAACTCCACCGACGCCAAACTTAAAGGGAGTCAACATCGTCGCAAGTGCACCGCCGTCTTTTGATAAAACGATCCCGTTTCGAAGCAAAACCGTGCGTATACCCATGTCTTCCGCTCGGCGCGCTTCCGATTCCCACTCCTTCGCTACTTCTGAAAGAAAAGTGTCGCCGGCCGAGCCGGTCTCGGTCATTTCATCATCGCCTCGGTCGCCGTAAAATCCGATCGCTGACGCAGAAACGAACACATCGGGCTTTTTTTCCAGCCGTGCAAACGCTTCTATCATCGTCCGCGTTCCGCGAACCCGGCTGTCGCGGATCGCCTTTTTCTTTTCATCCGTCCATCGAAGCCCTGCGATACTCTCTCCCGCCAGGTGAACCACAGCATCGAGCCCTTCTAAACGCCGAAGATCCTCGTCGTTGAATCCAGTGTCGGGATTCCATTGGATCTCATTCGCGCTTTTCGGCTCCTTCCGTGACGCGAGCAGTACTTCATAATCTTTCTCTACAAAAGATCTCTGTAATGCCGTGCCGATAAGGCCCGATGCACCGGTTATTAGAACTCGCATAAATGGAACGCGGACATCCATGTCCGCAATCTCGTCTATATATAATTCTTTTTATCAGCCAAAAGTCGTGCCGAGCTAAATGGCCAGTCAGCCGGCCTCGCACATAAACCAGCAGCAACCGGATTATTTTCTATATAGGAAATGACGCTATCGAAATGGTCCTGATTTCGAATATAAGTATCGAAATAGTCCGGGTGCCAGATCGAACCCGTTCGGCCCAACATTTTATTTGTCTCTCGCGAAGTGAAGCCTTTTAGGTCCTTCATTATGGCTGATAGCGAAAATCCTTCCAAGGGCCGAAAAAGTAAGTGTCCGTGATTCGGCATAATGACCCATGCTCGTAAGTCGTACCTGTCGCCATCGTAAAACTTGATGGCCTTTTCGACCATCATTGCTACGTTCTTAAAACCTAGAATGCATTCTCCAACACCCTTATCTAAATATTCCTCTATGCGATTGCGGAACTGGTCATCGTAGTACTCCTCAAGTTTGCTGTGTTCCCGTTCTAACCTAAATTTGTCCAGTAAAGGCTTCGGAAAGGAATCGGCAAGATGAAATGTTACAAACTGGAATCGGTCCGCGTCGAAATGCGGTAGATATCCTCTAGAATGCCAACCTTTGCGTTCCAAATTTATTGCGGACATGGATGTCCGCGTTCCTAATTTTCTCGGAGATCGCGTTTCACGAACTCGACCATTTGCCGGATCTCGCGTTCGGACAGCTGATTTCTAAATGGAACCATCCCGTTTCCGCCGTCGGAGATATGCTGATAGATCTGCTGGTCAGTCGTGTATTTGAATTCGCCTTCGCGCAGGTTTGGGATCTGTTTTCCATCTTCGAGCGTTTTCCCTTCCGCTTCGGGGCCGTGGCAGACGGCGCAATTCTGTCGAAAGATCGAGGCTTCGTAGGACGCGCTTTCGGCGATCGAAAAACGCTTCGTCGAGCTGCCGAAACCGCAAGCCGCCGCACCCGCAAATATAATAATTATCAATAACTTAGCGTAAACCAATTCTTAATTCGGCGCTTTGCTCTTTATTCTTCCCTTAGAGCAAGCTTAGAGATCTTGCCCGTGTTCCCGATGGGCAGCGAATCGCGAAACTCCACATGTCGAGGATACTTGTTAGCCGCGAATTGTTCCTTGCACCAACTAATAAACTCCGCTTCTGAAAGCTGCGCTCCTTCTTTCAGCACGATATACGCTTTAACCTCTTCGCCCATCTTCTCATCCGGCACCCCGAGCACGGCGACGAGCGATACCGCCGGATGGGTCATGATCACCTCTTCGAGCTCACGGGGGTAGACGTTGTAACCACCGCGAAGGATCATATCTTTCTTTCGGTCCACGATGGCGAGATAGCCGTCGTCGTCGATGATCCCGATATCGCCCGTATGAAACCAGCCGTTTCTAAACGCCTCGGCCGTCGCGTCCGGCCGTTTGTAATACCCCTTCATTATCAGGTGCCCGCGGATGCACACCTCGCCGCGTTCGCCGCGAGGGACTCCGTTATCGTTTTCGTCGAAGCATTTGATCTCGACACCGAAAAGCGGCTGCCCCACCGTCCCCGGCTTCGACGGCTTTGCGAACTGATTGAACGACGCGATCGGCGAGGTTTCCGTCAAGCCGTAACCTTCAAGTACGCGGAGGCCAAACACCTCGTTAAATCGCTTCATCACCTCCACCGGCATCGGGGCGCCGCCCGAGGTCGGCACCTTCAGATTTTCGACCACAGGCCTCACATCGAAACCTGTTTCGTCAACGTATTTCAGGAGTGCCCAGTACATCGTCGGAACCCCGACCCAGAAGTTCACTTTCTCTTTCGCCATCGTCTCAAGCGTCGCTTTAGCGTCGAATCTAGGCAGCAAAACGATGCGGTTGCCGGCGTACAGGTTCGCGTTCATCTGCACTGTTTGGCCTGTCGTATGAAAAAGCGGAAGCGTGATCAGGCACGTCAGGCCTTCATTTTTCGTGAAATCGACCGCCGGGAAATGCAGCTCCCACGCGACCATCGCGTTCATAAAGATATTGAAATGCGACAACTCGGCGCCCTTCGGCTTTCCAGTCGTGCCGGAAGTGTATAGGATCGAGCAAGTGTCGTCCGGAGCGGTCGGGTACACCTCGAACTCGTCCGATTCCATCCCGATCGTCTGCGTCAGCGTCTTGTGTTCGGTCAACGGGGAGCCACCGAGCATATCCTTCGTCATCACGATCAGATGTTCGCATGACGGCACGTCGTCAAACGCTTTCTTTGTTTCCGCGCCCATCGGCAGCTCGTCGGTGCCTTCGAAAACGAAAACCGCCTTCGCGTCTGAATCCTCGAGCTGGTAAGCGATCTCGCGAGCCTTAAACAACACACAAAGCGGAACGACGACCGCTCCGGCCTTCATGATCCCGTAATAAACGATCGGGAAATACGGCAGATTCGGACAATTCAATGCGACCTTGTCGCCGCGGCTTATACCCATTTTCACAAGCGCGTTTGCGACCTTATTCGACATTGCGTCGAGCTGCGCATATGTCAGCCGCGTTTCATTCCAAACGACCGCCTCCTTTTCCGGCGTCAAACGGGCGTGATGGGTGACAATTGAGGCGAGATTCAATGTTGTAGGGGAATTTCCCATAGATCGAATTTCGAACGAGACCAGTTTGTATGTCTTTGATTATATTCGAGAACGGGTTACGGGCAAGACGAACGAGCTAATGCCGGCCTATACGCTTGTCAGAGTGGCGGGCCGATCAGCTTTGCGGCTTTGCCACCGATACGTTGTGATCATCAAAATCGATTCGGTGTGCTGAGCGGACCCCTTCGCAGATCGCCTGGACAGAATGCAAGCGAAACTCTTCCCGCTGTTCCGGAAAGTCGGTCCTGTAATGCCCGCCGCGCGATTCCTCACGCCATAGTGCAGCCTTCGCTACGAGATTGGCGAGGGTTACAAAATTTCGCGATGAGGTGCTCAAATTCGACGCGGCGATCTGTTCGAATTCTTCGATCGCACGTTGCAGCGAATCCCTGTCCCGCAAGATCCCGACACGTTCCCACATCACCCGCTTTACGCGTTTTCTAACCGCCGTGGCTATTCCAGATCCCGGATTCCACATTCCGGATTGCGAATCGTCTTTCGTCCTCGAATTTGGAATCTGTAATTCGGAATTATCATTCACGGCCGCTTCACCCGCCCGAGCTCCGAAGACCAGTCCTTCCAGCAATGAGTTCGACGCAAGCCGGTTGGCACCGTGCACGCCCGTGCAGGCGACCTCGCCCGCGGCGTATAGCCCGGGCAGCGTACTTCGTCCCCAAAGGTCGGTTCTGACGCCGCCCATGATGTAGTGCGAAGCTGGAGAGACGGGCAGTTGGTCTTTAGCGATATCCAGTCCCAAATGCCTGCAGGTTTCGTGGATCTTCGGAAAACGCTCGAGCAAAAATGCCTCGCCCAATGCGGTCATGTCGAGGAAGACATATCGCGAGCCCGTCCTCCGCATTTCCGCAACGATCGAGCGGGAGACGATGTCGCGCGGTGCGAGCTCCACACGCTCGTCGTACCGGTCCATAAACCGCTCGCCGTTTATGTTGCGCAACACGCCGCCTTCACCACGCATCGCTTCGCTCAATAAGAATCTGGGTGCGCCTTCCAGCGCCAGCGCCGTTGGATGGAATTGAATGAATTCCATGTCCGCCATCTCGGCTCCGGCGAAATACGCCATCGCCATTCCGTCACCCGTCGCGACTGGTGGGTTCGTCGTGTGCTGGTAAAGCTGCCCGGCACCGCCCGTGCACATGACTACGGCCTTCCCATAGATCTCCCGCGGCGCTCGAAGTATAGGATCGAGAAAACGGACGCCTACGCATCTCCCATCTTGAACGATCAGGCTTTCAGTATTGGCGAACGGAAGCAGATTAATAGTTTTTTCACGTCCTGCCCTTGCGATCAACGAACGCACAAGCTCCGCACCGGTCGAGTCACCGTGAGCATGCAGGATCCGCCGCCGCGAATGCGCCGCTTCCTGAGCGAATACCAACTTCCCGCCGTCCCGATCAAACTCGGTTCCCCACTCGATAAGTTCCTTGATGTATTTGGTTCCTTCTGCGACGAGAGTTTCAACTGCTTTCTCGTCGCACAGCCCCGCGCCGGCGACAAGCGTGTCGTCCTCATGAAGGTCCGCGTCGTCATCTTCGGAAAGCACGACCGCAACGCCGCCCTGAGCATATTCCGTGTTTGATTCGCTTGCTTTGTCCTTGGTCAGGACCGTCACGCGCGCGCCCGAACCTGCTAGAGAGATCGACGCACGCAGCCCCGCGATACCGCTGCCGATCACTATAAAATCAGTTTTGAGAAACACTTAGAGTGAACTTTAACAGAGGAGGTGGATCATGTCGAAAATTCCCTTGACACTACGAAGCCTTTCGTATATCGTTTTCCTACGAACCTCTTCGTAGGCCGAGCACATGCGATCAACAACACAACCGACGCCCGCCGAACTGGAGATCCTCGATGTCCTTTGGGAACAAAAAAAGGCTACGGTGCGCGAGGTCTTCGAGGTCTTGAGCCGGCATCGGTCGACGCAATACACGACGATCCTCAAGCTCATGCAGATCATGCAGGAAAAGGGTTTGGTAACGCGCGACGAAAAAGAAAAAGCTCATGTGTATCGCCCGAAGTTTTCGCGCAGCCAAACCCGAACTCAGCTCGTGGGCACCTTACTGGAAAGGGCTTTTCGCGGTTCGGCCTTGAGCCTGGTGCAGCACGTTTTGGAAACCAAACCGGCTACCCGCGAAGAGCTGGACGAAATACGAAAAATGATCGATAAAGCCGCCGAGGGAGTGAAGAAATGAATTTGGAATTGTTCCTCGAAACGAGAACTGTTCATGCCCTGGGTTGGGCTCTGTTCGATTCCCTTTGGCAGATCTCGGCTATTTCCCTTCTGCTTTTTGTTGCATTGAAAGCCCTGCGCAACGCGGCCGCGAATACCCGATATCTGCTCTGCGTTTTCGCTCTTGCACTTTCAGTGATACTTCCTGCGGGAACATTCATCCAGTTATCGAGTTCATATCATGCCAGTCCCGATTCGCCCGGTTCAAGCCGAAGCACCATACTACCGGCGAACCACCGCGACGGAAAACCGCAGGGGCCATTTTTCGAATCTGATCCGCCGTTTGTTTCAGGCGAATACTACCCGGCAGCAAACTCATTTGTTGAACGCGTTAGTTCCAGCCTCGCAAAGTATCTCCCGGAGATCTTCCCGTTCGCTGTGGCTTTCTGGTTCGTCGGTATAGCTTTTTTCTCGATACGTGTCGGCGGCGGACTGTTTCAATTGCGCAGGTTCACCTCCGATCAGGGGGTACCGGTCGAATGTGCCTGGCGGGTGAATTTTTTATCTTTGTGCGAAAGACTCGGAGTCCGGCGAAACGCAAAACTTGTATCTTCTGAGATCGTCGAGACACCGATCGCCACCGGTGTTCTCCGTCCGGTCATCCTCGTTCCCGTCGCCTTATTTCTTCAAATGAACCCGCGCGAGCTGGAGATGATCATCGCCCATGAACTCGTTCACATTCGCCGGTACGATACGCTGGTGAATATCCTTCAGAGCTTCATCGAATCAGTTTTGTTCTATCACCCTGCTGTTTGGTGGATATCGGCCCAGACACGGCGTGAGCGGGAATTCGCCGCCGACGACGCGGTGATGAAGTTCTACGACGGCTCCCACGTAACCTATGCCAAAGCGTTGGCTAATTTAGAGGAAATTCGCGTTTCAGCGGATCGACAAACGCCGCGTTTCGCCGCGGCCGCAAATGGAGGCAACTTAATGCAGAGAATTCAGAAGATCTTGAAACTAAAAACCGAGGAGAACAGGGCCAATTCCGCTTGGTCGGCAGGTCTGGCTTTCGTGTTCGCCTCGGCAGTCTTACTAACTTTATTTTCAGTTAATTCGTCGTCGTATGTCAATGCCGACGCGAAACCCGGCGGCCGCAAACTTGCTGTCGGGTTCGTCTCTATTCCGCCGCTGGATCGGACAGACAAGCCGATGAAGGACGGCGAGGCAACTATGCGAAAGCTTATCCACTCGTTGAAAAAATACGACGTTCCGGCAACCGGTTTCCTTCAGGGAGGAATGGTTTCAGACGGGGAAAAGCTTCTACCGGGACGAGCGGAGATCGCACGAATGTGGATCGACGCCGGTTTCGAGGTTGGCCTCGGCGGGTTCAAACATATCTGGCTTTACAACACTCCGGTCGACGAGTTCATAGCCAACATCGAAAAGAGCGAGCGTGTTACGAAGCTGCTGCTCGGCGATATGGGTTTCCCGCCCCGATATTTCAGCTATCCGTACCTTAATACCGGAAAGTCCGCGGAGGACCGGGCAAAGGTCGAGGCATGGCTCGCTTCGCGTGGTTACACTCCGGTCAAATACACTTTCGACAACCAGGAATGGATGTACTCGTACGCGTACGATATGGCACGAAACGCACGCGACCCGAATGCGGCCAGGGAGATCCGCGAAGCATATCTTGCGTACATGAGCAAAATGTTCGATCACTATGAGGCATATTCATCAGAGATGTTCGGGCGCGACATCGCGCAGACGATGGTGCTTACTCCGAGCGGCCTGACCGCGGACACGGCCGATGAACTTTTCGAAATGGCACGAAAGCGCGGCTATTCATTCATTTCGATCAACGAAGCACAGCAGGATCCGGCATATAAGACCGCGGAGAACTTCTACCGCGAAGCCGGGATATCGTGGTTCGAGCGCTGGACGATGGCGAAGGGCGAAAAACTTCGGGACGAGCCTGCGGTTGATCAGAATATTCTATCTATTTGGAACGAACGGAAGGCAAAGGGGAAATAATACTTCTCATCGAAGGGGCGCGGTTCTTCCGCGCCCCTACGTGCGCCTTTTTTTTTATAATCAAAAGAATCCTTTCGTTAAATAGATGTCGTATTCCAGATACGCCTTCAAGCTGCAGCAGACCTGCATCCAGCCGGCGCGGTTGTCATACGAATGTTTTAGGCCGGTCTCATCTTCCTTCCAGCCCGATTCGCTGATCGCGACGATCGTCTCGTTTTCATTTATCGCGTCGAAGTTTATTTCAACACGCGTCATCGTCTCGCCGTAGTGCGACCGCCATTCGAAGGCGATCAGTTCATTATCAACGCATTCTTTCAAGTGCACTTCATACGCAGTCGGCCAGTAGTCCCATTCCCAAAACCACCGTTGTTCCGGCATCGAGCGGAGCACTCGCGCGTTTGGTCGCGAAATATTTCTCGAGCTTTCGGGGGTTGTAAACGGCGTCGAAAACCACGTCGACCGGCTTTTGGATTTTGGTCTGAACGCGAAATTTGAGCTCCATATAGCTAATTGCCTGCCCGTGTCTTTTTCTCTTCTACTTTGTAAAGGCCGCCGTATGCACCCTTTCGCAAATTGATGCCGTACTCGACGTATGCTTTCATCGCCGACAACATCTGCGACCAGCCCATGCAGTTGCCGTACGAGCTGTTCAGGTCGTCCTGTGTTTCCCGCCAGCCGGATTCTGAGATCTTTACCAGCGTTTCGTTCGGACCGGTCGATTCAAAATTCATTTCGACTCGTGTTTGCAGGTCCTTCGCACCTTCCCAACCGAACACGATCAATTCGTTTGGCTTGACCTCTTTGACCTCGACCGGGAAGCTCATTTTTTCGTCACCGGGATTATCAGCGAACGCCCATTCGACCGTCGTCCCCTCATCCAGCGGCGCACTTGCTCCACCGTTGGTAAAATACCCGCTCAGTTTCGACGGGTTATAAACCGCGTCGAAAACCTCGGCGATCGGTTTCTGTATCTTTGTTTGCACTTTGAATTTCAATTCCATACTTTCTCCTTGTTCAGAGTGCAAGCTTCAGCTTGTATTGCGTTTGGTCGAAGCTGCTCATAGTTACGTAAACAAGCTGAAGCTTGCACTCTAAACTTTTCAAGGCGCCGAGTATATGTTATGGTTTTATAACATGTCAAGCGCAAAACAAGAGGATCTCGTTTACAAAGCTCTCGCCGACCGGCGGCGGCGCGAGATACTCGATCTTTTGAAGGATGACGCGAAAACAACGGGAGATATCTGCGCGCGCTTCAATAAGCTTGACCGTTGTACTGTGATGATGCACTTGTCCGTTCTTGAAAAGGCGGGCCTGATCTTTTCGAAAAAGGAAGGCCGGTTTCGATGGAACTACCTCAACGCCGTTCCGATCCGCGAAATATACGATCGTTGGATAAACAAATACGCTTCGCCATCGGTCGAAATTCTCACGAGGCTCAAGCACGATCTTGAGGACTAGAACTCATTAGTAATTACTAATTTGATAATTACTAATTAGTAATTAAAAAAGCGCCTTGGGTCTCCCAAGGCGCTATTTCGAAAAATCGACTTCCAAATTACATCGGTATCTTCAATTCCTGCCCCGGATATATCTTGTCGGGGTCCTTCAGGATATCGCGGTTGTGATCCCAGATAGCCTTCCATTCGACGCCGTATTTCTTACCGATCTTTGTGAGGTTGTCGCCGGATTCGACGGTGTAGGTATGCATTCCGCCGCCGGCCGCGTCCCCCGTAGATAGGTTCAGGATAAGGTCGCCCGACTTAAAGTCCGGATCGAGCCGGTTGTACTCGTCCCAAAGCTGCTGTTTTGCTTCCGCACTCGGGGCCGTACCCGTCACAATTAGTGTTCCGTTGTCGCCTTCCGAAAGCTGGTAGGTCGTGCCGTTCTGATTGGCGAGCTCAAGAAGCGACTGATATTTTTCCTGTGCTGACATTATCTTTTCCTCCTTGATTTAGGCTCCCTTCTTAAGCTGATTGTCGATGCCCGTGATGCCGGACTGCTGGATCGTTTGAATGCATGTGGCGTATTTTGCATTCGGCACCTCGCCGGTCACGGTAACTTTCCCGTTAACAACTGTGACCGACGCACCCGTACAGCCTGCCTTTTTCAAATCTTCGGTGATCTTTCCTGTCAAGGCCGGATCGGCGGCTGCAGGCGTCGCAACGGGCACCGGCCTCAGCGTTGCATTATTTACGACCGATTTTATCCCCTCGACAGCTTTTGCCGAGGCCTCGGCCTTTGCCTTCACTGTTTGGTCCGCGGCTACGCCGGTGAGTGTCGCGACACCGTCGTTAACACTTGCGGTGATCCCACTCACGCCGTCGGCACGCAATTTATCGTTGACCGCGGTCGTCAGGTCCGCGTCGCTTTTCCCGCACGCCGCCATGAAAAGCACTGCGGCTATGCTGATGATCGTTAAAAATCTTGTCCTCATTTTTCCTCCCTCGTGTTTAATGGTCCAAAATCCAAGATCTATCCACATTCGTTCTCGAAAAACGTGGGCTACGGATAAATGAATGCCAGATCTGTGAATATAGTTTGGTTCAACGCGGTGAAATTTTCAATATCACATTCTTTATTCGAAATACTCGTTGTGGATCAGCTTCGCGATATCGTATGAGGAATATTCCGGTTTCACGATGAAATGCCAATCCGCGAGGCAGTAAACCTTCTTTCTTTCTTCGAATAGCTCCTGCGCCTTTGCCTTATCTCGGGCAAGCGGCCGTTCCTTGTGCGAAAACTTGATATTGAACCAGCAATGCTCGAACGTCGATTCCAGCCAGATGCTCGTCAATCCCTTCGACTTTATTAGCTCGCGGTTTGCGTCCACCGTCCACGTTCCGCCGCCGAGCGAAACTACCTGCGCTGTCGTTTCGTCCAAAAGCCGTCGCAGGCTTTCGGATTCGATCTTTCGGTAAGCATCGATCCCGTCTGTATCTATGATCTGAGATATTTTCCTTTTTTCGTTCTTCTCAATGAAAAAATCCAGGTCCATGCGCTCGGCATGAAGCAATTGCGCCAGGTGCCGGCCGACGCTTGATTTGCCGACACCCATGAAACCGGTCAGGCAGATGCGTTTCCCCCGATTCATCATTTATCGTTTTACGACAGATTCGAGCGTTTCGAAAAACCCGGGAAACGAAATGTCGACGCATTCGTGGTCCTTGATCGTTGTTTCGCCCGCAGCCAAAAGCCCGGCTATCGCGAAAGCCATCGCGATCCGGTGGTCGCCGAAGGAGTCGACTTCTGCTCCCGTTAGTTCGGATTTTCCGACACGGAATCCGTCACCGAATTCTTCGACATCCGCGTTCATCCTCCTGAGGTTTTCCACGATCGCGGCGATCCGATCAGTTTCTTTGATACGAAGTTCCGCTGCATCACGAATCTCCAGGCCGCCTTTCAGCTTTGTTCCCAGAATCGCAAGTGCTGGTATCTCGTCTATTAACTGCGCGGTCTCTTGTCCAACAATGATATTTCTGCGTGCATTCGAATCCAGAGATCCTGTTCCGTGTACACGAATATCTGCAGCAGGCTCGAAATCTGATTCATGTTTGCTCGTCAATCGTATATAAAGGCCTAGCGAACGGAGTTTCTCAAGTAGAAATGTACGCGTGTGGTTGATACCGACGTACCTTATTTTGACTGCGGATGGAGCTAGGCATGCAGTTGCAATTATGAAAAATGCCGCCGATGAAATGTCTCCAGGAATCGAAATGCCGCGACCCTTCAAAACGGAGGAACCGTCGATCTCGACGGCATCGCCCCGTTTTTTTGAACACGTCGGATCAGCTCCAAGCCACTCAAGCATTCGTTCTGTATGATCGCGTGTCGGGGTTTTCTCAATAACTTTGGTTACCCCGTCTGCATAAAGCCCGGCCAACAGGACACACGATTTCAACTGGGCCGAGGCAACAGGTGTTTCGTATGAAATAGCGGTGAGCGGATTTCGGCCCTGTATCATGATTGGCGCCAGGCCCTCGACCGTTTCGATACGAGCGCCCATGCTTTCGAGTGGTTCGACGATCCGGCTCATCGTCCGTTTTTGTAGCGATTCGTCGCCTGTCAGAACGGACTCGAACTTCTGTCCCGCAAGCACGCCCGCCAGTAACCGCATGGTAGTACCGCTGTTACCGCAATCTAACGGCGCGACCGGTTTTTTGAAGCCGTACTTGCCCACACCGTCAACGATAACGGAGGTTCCCTGTTGTTCGATCTGAACACCAAGTTCCCGTAAACAGCTGATCGAAGATGCGCAGTCTTGACCACTGGCGTAGTGCTCGATCCGTGTTTGGCCTTCGGCCATCGAGCCAAGAATTACTGCGCGGTGAGAGATCGATTTATCTCCTGGCACGTTTAACGCGCCCTTCAGACATTTAGCCGGTCGAATTATCACGAAGAGATTTTAACAGGATGAAAATGCAGAAGCCCGCACGTAAGTAAGGGCGTAACTGTCAAGGTAGTTCAACGCGGTCGATTAGTGGACGAGCTCCGTTATCTTGCGTTGGATGTACCGCCCTTACTCACGTGCGGGCTTCTGCAATGCTTTCCTTCTTGACACTAAGCCCTTAGAAACATTAACTTTTACATCTGATCCAATTGTGTCTGAAATGAAGGAACTGACATTGCCTAGCCGCATCGAATCGGTCGACGAGGCTGCCATGCTTGCTGATGAATTTGCGCGAACGAACGGATGCGGGGACGATGTGATGTCCGCGGTAGACCTGGCTGTGCGGGAATCCGTAGCAAACGCCGTGAAACACGGCAATAAGTTCGATGAATCTAAGCCGGTCGAGATGACCTTGAAGTGCTCGGAAAACGAGCTCGAGATCACGGTCCGCGACTTCGGGACCGGGTTCGCGGTAACCGACGTGCCCGACCCGACCGACCCGGAAAATCTCTTGAAGGTGAACGGCCGCGGCATTCTGTTCATGCGGTCTTTTATGGACGAGGTCGAATGGGACAACCCGCCCGGCGGCGGCATGAAAGTAAAAATGGTCAAAAAGCGTAACTAACGCCTTTTTTGCTTGGATTTTTTTCGGTTACTTTGTTCTAATATCTGGATACCTGAAGCTATCAAAACTTAAAACGAGGAGAGAATAATGGCTGATATCAATATTTCCGAACGCCAGGCCGGCGATGTGACGATCCTTGACCTTGAAGGCAAAGTGACGATCGGGGAAGGCAGTGTTTCCCTGCGCAATGCGATCCGACGCCTGCTCGGCGAGGGCAAAAACAAGATCCTCCTGAATCTCGGCGGCGTCGGCTACATCGATTCGAGCGGCATCGGCGAACTCGTTTCGAGTTTTACGGCAGTAAATAAGGAAGGCGGAACTCTGAAGCTTCTCAACCTGACTCAGAAGATCCAGGACCTTTTGGCGATCACGAAATTGCTCACGGTTTTCGACGTTTACGATTCTGAAGCGGATGCACTGGCAAGCTTTAGCTAGATAGAGTTCGGATCCGCGTTTTTAAAGGATAAAGGGCCATGCTCCTTTATCCTTTGTTCATTTGGGCAAGCATCTTTGCGACAGTATAATTCATCTTTTTTAGAGCAAATCCTTCAAATCGGCGTCAGCATCGAGAATGAGATCATCCGCAGCGTTTTTGGCAGTTTTATTGTTTTTCGTTTCCTTTGTCCAGGCCCAGGGCGTAGCCGCCGGCTTCGACCTTTCGAATTACGGCGTAAAGATCGAACCTGACAAACGCGTTATCCTTGTGCTCGCCGCCCTCGACTCTGCCCGCATTGAAAATGCGAAGGGTGAGCGCGAGGCAGTGATCAAAACCGGCCTCAGCACGCAAGGCGCTCAATTTCGCGAACTGTTGAAGAGCGATCTCGCCGGGATGAGCGATTCTCTGCGCCAGCGGATCTCGAATTTCGTGATCGCTCACAAACGGCGCAATCCGAACGTTCCGGACGAGCAGCTGATCGCACCCTTCATTTCCATGGCGTACGCGCTTTCGCCGGCGCCGGACCTTTCCGATCCGGTCGTGACTTCGGACCTTCCCGGCAATCTGCTCGATGTGCTCGATTTCGCTCCTCTTG
>JAICPV010000392.1 GCA_025929655.1 Pyrinomonadaceae bacterium | reverse complement strand
GCCCCGCCCTGCGTGGAGACAGCGGTGTCGCGATTCGGCTTCACTTTCAACACGTGAACAACCAGCGTGTCGCCCGGCTCGGCACCTTCTATCGCGATCGGCCCGACCTCTCCTGGCCATTTACCGCCTGCCTTTTCGTACCACTCGCCCCAAAGGCTCTCGCTTTCGAGCGAGTCTCCGGGTCTTACGGTCAGCACTGGCGGACGAACGGCAAATGTCGGATGGCCGACGGTCGGCTTAAAACGATGCGTCCGAGGTTGGCCGGCGACATTTAAGCACAACCCCGAGAGGCACAATGCGAGTATTAGAAGATTGCGTATCACCATACTTCCCTTCGCGTCCTATTTTGATTTGATTACAGTTAGATCAGTGCGATTATACGCGGAAGGCCCGCTAACGCCAATTTATGTCTTCAGGAATTCGACGCTGTTACAAATTGGGCTATTGTGCGATCGGCGAATGTAAATTGGAATCATTTGCTATGCCCTGCCAATTGACAATTTCCCGAGGTACAATTGCCAATTGAATGATCGACCTTCGCAGCGACACAGTCACGAAGCCGTCCGACCGCATGCGTGCCGCAATGGCGAATGCCGAGGTCGGCGACGACGTTTTCGGCGACGATCCGACCGTCAACAAATTGCAGGACCGGGCCGCGCAGGTTTTCGAAAAGGAAGATGCTCTTTGGGTTCCAACCGGCTGCATGGGCAACGAGATAGCCGTAAAGGTTCACACAAAACCCGGCCAGGAGATCGTTACTGAAGACCGCGGACATATCCTGAATTACGAGGTCGGGGCCGCCGCGGTTATCTCAGGTGTCACGATCCGCGCCGTGAAAAGCGCCGACGGTTCCGGCCACCTAAACTGGGACGAATTAAGGCCCGTTCTGAAGATCGACCCGCCGTATTACCAGTCATCGACGGGATTGGTTTGCCTCGAAAACACTCACAACTTCGCCGGCGGCAGCGTGATGTCGGCCGCGGCCTGTTCTGAAGTTTGCGAGAAGGTCCGCGAAGCCGGATTACCGATTCACATGGACGGCGCTCGGATATTCAATGCAGCTGTTGCTTTGAATGAACCCGTCGCAGATCTCACCCGGCATTGCGATTCTGTAATGGTGACTCTGTCAAAAGGCCTTGGGGCACCGGCCGGTTCGATCCTGATCGGAACAAAAGATTTCATCGAAGAAGCCCGCATCTGGCGAAAGCGCCTCGGGGGCGGAATGCGTCAGGTCGGCATTCTCGCCGCCGCAGGCCTGATCGCCCTTGAGGAAGGGCCTAAACGCCTGTACGAAGACCACCAAAACGCACGCCGTTTGGCCGACGGCTTAGCCGAAATTCCCGGCATCTCGATCGATGTCAAAAATGTAATCACGAACATTGTGATCTTCGATATTTCCGGAACCGGAAAAACTTCCAACGAGATCGTTGAAACACTATCGTCGTACGGCATTCTCTGCGTCGGCTTCGGTGAACAGATCCGGATGGTCACGCATTTGGATATCTCCACTTTTGACATCGAAACCACCGTATCGGAAATGCGAAAGGTTTTGACTTAAGGTTTCTTTGCGTTCTTTGCGTGTTTGCGTTGAAAATTTTCCCGCAAAGCCGCAAAGGCCGCTAAGGAGATCAAGAACAAATGAACATAGAACAACTCCGCAAATACTGCCTCTCCTTCCCCGGCGCGACCGAAGACATTAAATGGGGGGCCGATCTTTGCTTTTCGGTCGGGGCGAAGATGTTTTGCGTGACCGGTGCGGACGGCGGAGGCGGATTGTCCTTCAAATGCACGCCCGAGAAATTCAACGAGCTGATCGAACGCCGGGGGATCGACCCGGCGGCATATGTAGGCCGATACAAATGGGTTCATGTTTCGAACCTGAAAGCCGTCACCCCCGCGGAATTGAAAGATCTTATCGCAGAGTCTTACAGGCTTGTTTTTGATAAACTACCGCCCAAGGTCAAGAAAACGATCAAATAATCCTGTTCATGATCATCGCAATCGACGGCCCGAGCGGAGCGGGCAAATCTACGCTCGGCAAAATGCTTGCCAAAAAACTCGGCCTGCTGTATTTAGACACGGGCGCGATGTATCGAGCCGTTGCCCTTGCGGCCACGAGTTCGGGAACGGCGTTTGAAGATCAAAGTGCTGTTGCGAAGATAGCGGAAATGGCAAAGATCGAGCTCTTGGGTGAACCCGATGATCTTCACGTGCTCCTCAACGGCGACGATGTTTCGGCAGAAATACGAAGCTTCGAGATAGCGCAGGCCGCGTCCGTCGTCTCCACAAATTCCGACGTCCGGAAAACCATGGTCCGGCATCAGCGCGAGATCGGCAATGCTGCGCCCAACGGCTGCGTTCTGGAGGGCCGCGATATCGGCAGCATCGTTTTCCCGGACGCCGATATCAAATTCTTTCTCACCGCAAAGCCCGAAGCCCGCGCGCGACGACGTTACGAGGAAGACAAAGCCAAAGGCCGCGTCACGACCTACGAACAGACCCTTTCCGAAATTAACGAACGCGACCAGCGCGACGTCTCGCGTGCAGATTCTCCACTGACGATCGCCGAGGATGCTGTTGTGATCGACACAAGCGAGCTCGACCTCACAGAGGTGTTCGACGCGATGCTCGCGAAGATAAGCGATAGAAGAGTCTCGGCGTCAGTAAATCGCAATTGACAACCCAAGATGCTTGGGTTATTCTCATAATGCCGACCGTTTTGAGGCAAGGCGCCTTCGCCTTTATGGTTTATACAGACGATCATCGGCCGATGCACGTCCATGTATGGCACCAGGGCCGCGAAGCCGTACTGACCATCGAAAAAGGTGTTCATATTCGCGAGAATAGCGGCATGACCAGGCGAGATCTGCGAACAGCAGTGAAAATTGCAGAAGAAAACTTGCGTTTCCTGCAGGCAGAATGGGACCGGATCTATGAACGATAAACAATTCGAGCGTGAATTTGTTGCAGCAACTAGACGCGGAAAGGCGTCCCAAGCAAATCTTCCCCGGGCGCGTTCGGCAAGGTATGACAGCAGGGCAAAACGATTGGTTTTGGAAATGCAAAACGGTGTCACGATGCTCGTTCCGGTAAGTTTGATCCAGGGCCTGCAAAAGGCCAATGACGCGGCGCTG
>JAICPV010000288.1 GCA_025929655.1 Pyrinomonadaceae bacterium | reverse complement strand
CGGTAATTCTTCCAGTGACAAACCGCCTGTGCAAAATGTCTCGGGCGAGTTTGAGGGAACTTATCGCGTCGGTGATACGACGTGTACGGTTTCACCCGACCGCCAGGCGTTCCAGGTCCGCTGGGCGAAAGGGAAGGGATCGGAATACTTCTTCTACAAGGAAGCTACGATATTCGAATCGGAACCGGACAAGAACGGCGGGCGGAACGAGTTTCATTTTGGCGACGACAAATACAACTACGGAACGTTTTTTCGCGCGGATGGGAAGACGTTTCCGGTGAGCCGAGCGAAATAAAAAAGCGGGGGCAGGCCATCCCGCCAGCAAGCATTCGACTTGCAAATGCAACTCTACGAGATTTCTAAATCAATCTAGTTAACCAGTCGCAGTCGGGAAGGGGGCCTGCCCCCGCTCGTTATTCTGTCGAGACTTCATCCTCTCCGGACAAAGCAGCATTTAGCGTATGCCAGCTAAGCGAGGCGCATTTCACCCGGGCGGGGAATTCCAGCACGCCTGAAAAGATCTTTAATTTACCAAGGTGATTTTCGTCGGTTTCGACATCGAGCTTCCCGGTGACCATATCCTGGAATTCGTGAAACATCGCCTCGGCTTCTTCGCGTGTCTTCCCTTTCAATGTCTGCGTCATCATCGACGCCGATGCCTTTGAGATCGCGCAGCCGGAGCCTTTGAACGCGACATCGTCTACGGTGTCGCCATCCATTCTTACAAACACGCGCAGCGCGTCGCCGCACAGCGGATTGTTCCCCACGGCTTGCTTATCCGCACCCTCGATCTCGCGAAAATTACGCGGATTTTTGTTGTGCTCGAGGATCGTTTCCTGGTAAAGGTCGTTCAGTTCAGACATAGGTTCGTCGGAACGCAGGCGGCCCGACTGCAATTAGCGCGCAGCAAGAAAATCTCTTCGCCGCGAGGCTGCGGCTGCACGCGAGCCGCGTGCGTTCCCAGTTAAGCGAAAACCTCGATCACTTTCTGCACCGCGTCGGCTAGTTTGTCGACCTCTTCGCGGGTGTTGTAAAACGCGAACGAAGCGCGGGCGGTCGCGGGCACGTCAAAGAATTGCATCACGGGCTGCGCGCAGTGGTGGCCAGCCCGGACGGCGATCCCCTGCTGGTCGAGGATAGTGCCGATGTCGTGCGGGTGGACGTTCTCGATCGTGAACGAAAGCACGCTCGCCTTTTCAGCAGCCGTGCCGGTGATCTTTATGCCCGGGATGTCCGCGAGACGCGCCGTGGCGTATTCAAGCAGATCGTGCTCGTGGGCGGCCGCGGCAGCGAAATCTATCGAGTTCAAATAATCGATCGCGGCACCGAGCCCTATCCCTGCCGCGATGGCCGGCGTGCCGGCTTCGAACTTCGCCGGCAGCGGAGCATAGGTTGTCTTCTCGAACGAGACGGTGCGGATCTGGCTGCCACCCGTTTGATACGGCGGCATCTTGTCAAGCCATTCGCGCTTGCCGTACATAACGCCGCTGCCCGTCGGGCCGAACATTTTGTGCCCCGAGAAAACATAAAAGTCGGCGTCGAGGTCCTGAACGTCCACCGGAAAATGCGGCACGCTCTGCGCCGCGTCCACGCAAACGGGGACACCGAGTTTGTGCGCCGTCGCGATCATTTCTTTTATAGGATTGACGGTGCCGAGCGAGTTCGAGACGTGCGACACGGCGACGATCTTCGTACGTTCGTTCAATAGCTTGTCGTACTCCTCGATCATGATCTCGCCGCGGTCGTTGATCGGGATCATGCGCAGTTTCGCACCGCGTTCCTCGGCCGTCACCTGCCACGGAATGATGTTCGAGTGATGCTCCAACTGCGAGACGAGAATTTCGTCGCCTTCGCCGATGAAACCCTTGCCGTAAGAATGCGCGACGAGGTTGATCCCCTCGGTGGTGCCGCGGACGAAAATGCAGCAATTCACATCCGGCGCATTAATGAACCGTTTCACCTTTTCACGCGCCGCCTCATAAGCGGTAGTGGCATGCTGAGAAAGGTAATGCACGCCGCGGTGAATATTGGAATGCTCTTCCGCGAGATATTTAGACGTGCGGTCGATCACCGATTGCGGCACCTGCGACGAAGCGGCGTTGTCCAGATACACTAGCGGCTTTCCGTTCACCGTTTGCGACAGCACAGGAAAATCCTTTCGTATCTTTTCAACGTCCCAATCGCTCATTTGTTGTACTGCATTCATCTGCGTAATTACCGCTTTGCCAATGCGACTGCTTTCGCCTTCGCTTTCGATTTGGGCGTTTCCGGTTCGGGCGGTTTCGACTTCGCCTTACGCTCCTCGCGTGCGATGAACTCGGTCAACGCGCGCTCGATCGTGGCGGCACGGCGATGCTTTTCGCCGGCGATCTCGTCGATCTTCTTCAAAATGGCCTCTTCGATAATTAACGATTCTCTGACTCTCATAGTTTTTTCTAAACTTCCAATTTAACGTTCAAACGATTTAGAACAGCTTCATCCAGGTCCGACTTGATACTTTCGATGCCGATCTTGCGTATAACTTCCTCAGCAAAACCGTATGTCAGCAGATTTCTCGCCAGGTTTTCCGGCAGCCCGCGCGTTAACAGATAAAACAATTCCTCTTCCTCGAGCTGCCCGACCGTTGCGCCGTGCGAACATTTCACATCGTCGTTGAAGATCTCGAGCTGCGGCTTTGTATCGACGCGAGCTTCGTTCGACATCAACAAGTTCTTATTCTGCTGCTGCGCGTCAGTTCCGTGCGCATTCTCGCGTACAAAGACCTTTCCGTTGAAGACGGCGCGCGACTTGTCATTTAGCACGCCCTTGTAATTCTGATGCGATGTGCAGTTCGGCACCGTGTGGTCGATAATTGAATGCGTGTCATGGTGCTGCGCGCCGTTCAGCATATACAAGCCGTCAACCCACGCCTCACCGCCTTCGGCGGTAAACTTCAGCTCAATATCGTGTCGCGAAAGCCCTCCACCAAGATTGATGTTGGTTGAGTTGTACGAAGCTCCGCGCCCTATGTTCACTTCAGTGACGCAATAATTGAACGCTTCTGCCGAATCCTTCTGCACGCGGTAATGTGTCAAATGCGCGTCGTCCTCGACAAGGATCTGAACGGCCGCGTTCGTGAAGCTCTTAGCCTTGGAAGCGTAAGTTTCGATCAGCGTCGCTTTGCTGCCCGCTTCCGCGATCACAAGCACGTGCGGGAATATCGCCTTACCGTCCTCGCCGCCGAAAGTGAACTCGAAGGGACTTTCGACATTCGTTCCCTTCGGAATACGTATGACCGAGATCTTGCCAAATGCCTGGTTCAGGGCTGTAAAGCCATTTCGCTCGAAACTAAACCGTTGAAGAAACGGCAAATCGCTATCAACGAGTTCGCTTTCGCTGCTGTCGATGAGCCACAAACCGCTGACCAGCGATGAAACATTGGTGTATTTCCAATCCTCCAGCCGCGGCGTCGGAAATCCTATTTGCGAAAAAATCGCAAAAGCCTCGCGTCGAAGCGCGCTCAGGCGGGCGATCGGTTCGGCACGCAAAAACTCCTTAAATTGTTCCGCGTACTGTGTCTCCACAACCGCTGTCGTTACCGCCATCTAATCAGACACCTTCACCAGACTAAACCTTCCATCCGCACGGACGGTACTCGCTTTATCGAGCAAGAACTGCCGCGCAATATTCATTTTCGCTTCGTTCTCCGCCGGGGCCTTTTTATCGTCCACGATCGTCGACAACTTGTAGTCGAAAAGAAAATCGTGCCGCGCGAGCACGTAATCCGCGCCGGTTGCGGCGGCCTTCGCCTTCAACTCCTGCACATCGCGTGATTCCCAGATCATCTTCCTCAGCGCCCAATCTTCGAAAAGATAGTCGGATATGTAGGGCCGGTCGAGATGATACGAATCGCGACGCATGTTTATCAGCCAGACCTTTGTATTCGGATCTGTTTCCTTATTCAGCCATTGATAGTATGGGTAGTAATCGATATTTCGCGTGAGGTACGCATCGCGGGATTCGCCGCCCAGTACCGTACGCAAAGGCGCCGTTTGCAGGAACCACGAAGCGCTCACCAAAATACCAAAGACGGAAAGCACAATTACAGAAACTTTGATCACCGCGTGAAAACCGCCGTTGG